>JAKBXD010000118.1 GCA_021840785.1 Pseudomonadota bacterium | reverse complement strand
TTTCTCTTATCCACATACTGGCAATCCATTTTTCTCCATCGATAACTGGTAACCCCGCGTGCAACGACTCTCTTAACTGGAGGTTCTGCGCATCTATATTCCTAAATAAAATACCAGTACCCACGCTGGGCACTATATTAGCCATAATATGTGGAAATTGAGTCCACCCACCCTGTTCCACATCGTTCAAGTATAGCAGAACCGTTAACATCCGATTCCCGCCGTTCTCCAATTGTGGGGACCCTTCTAAAAAGGAATCGTAATGTATATCATATTTTCCGCCACGAGTATAATGCAGGACTTGTAGCGGCTCTTGGTTTTCCTCTGCAACCCCAATAAATAATGAAATACGGCGCCGCACCGCTTTAATTATCGGATACCTATCAACCGATGGCGATGCCACTGTACTGCGGCGCCCTGATGTTTCATATGAAACATCAGAAACATCATATATCACCTCCGAAGGTTTCGCATTGGATGATTCACCAGCAGCAATCAACTCGGTGCATTCTTCAGGGCTTAAAAGTCCGCTGAAGTGCACCAATCCAATAGTATCATTCACGGAAAGTATCTTTACTGCCATATCATTTCCCTACTTAAAAACATGTCTGGAATCAATTCGGGAACGCTGCTGTGAGCACCCGGCGGTATTGTTGCTGCTCTAGTAGCATGCCAATCCATAGGAGAGAGCACAATACAACCGGCGCTCACATTACCGGCAGGCACGCGTTGGCGATGCCCTTTATAGATCATAAACGTAGGATGGTGCTTTTTTCATTGCATCTGAGCCATCCGCATGTGGATCATCGCGTCATACTTGCCATCCGTATTTATAACTCCTTTAGGAACGCTAATCTTGTAGTACTCATTACCTATTGTGGTTCTTATTTTGTCATATCCTGACTTTATGTTGGGCCACTCTTTGGCCAGCCTAAACCGTGTTGGGGACCATGTAAATGATATGTATCCATCTATTATCGCCCCAGCCGCCTTAGCAATAGATAAGGATTTCTTTGCGTCCTCCGGGTCTGTTGGGAGCTTGCACCGCGACAGATTTTTTTTGGCATACAGCGCATACAGCCAACTACCTTCATTAAAGGATGCCCCCGGCTTCTTATTTTGATAAAAGCTCACATCTCTGGCGACATGACCAGAGGCAACGATCGCATCATGATAAACCGCCAGAGTCGGTGGTAAGATACAGTCATAAAACGATTCCATCTGGGTGACGGCCGCACCTTGTGCCATTCCTGGCGCAGCCAGTGCCAACGTAAGCATTACCAATCGAAACATTTTCGTCATAACAACTCCTGTTCTTCATATGACTGCCAAATCATAATCAAGAGAAATACACAATTATGAAATCTGTCATACGCCCATATAGCAATACTACGGCAGCATTCTTTATTACCGCCGCCAGTTATTACCGCAGCACCGGAAGGCACCTCGAAGGACGCAAAATCAGACTGAGTGCATACATTAAAGATCGCCTAACAATGCACAGCCATTATCATCTTATCATGCATGCCAAAATATATAGCGCGAAATTTCACGCCAAAGACTTCCTCGATAGCATGGGGCCGGCTCATTTTATAACTTCTGGAAATAATCCGGCTTCAGCAATAACGCCACCCGTTTACCATTCCAACTTTGCAGGGCGAGAAGCAATCCAACGCTGGCGAGGATATAAAAAACGCCTTTCTCGCCCGCTATTCCCAAGCCCCAGCCACCGACCACACCACCTACGAAGATCCCTAGGAACTGCATCAGCGAGTAGACCCCACTGGCCGCCCCCCGCTGTTCCGGCTTGGTACTGCGGCTCATCATGGAGGGCAGAATGGCAGAGGCGATGTTGTAGCCCACAAAGAAGATGACCGCACCAATAGCCACCGGCCAGAACCGCCCGGCCAGCAGTCCCATGATCAGAGCGCCCGCCGCAATGGCGAGGCCGCTGAAGACCAGCATCTGTCCGTGCTGTTTGTTCCTTTCCGCATAAATGACCGGATAGATCATGGCCGCCACCGAGAGCAACATCACCGGCAGATAGACCTCCCAAACGGCGGCATCGGGAATGTGCATGGCGTTGACCAGTTCCGGGGAGAGCACCACAAAGCTGGCGCCAAGCACCATCTGTAGAATGAAAATGCCAATACTGGCGGTGAGTACCGATGGATGTTTGAACATCCTTAGCGCATCCCGCCAACCGCCCATGCGCTGCTGATGGTCCTGCGGTATGGGGGGGATGACTTTCCACAGCGGAAAGAGCGCGAGAACACCGAGTGCAGCGGCGACCAAAAAAACGCCCGTCAGACCCCATACACCATAAAATACCGGGCCTAAGGCCATACCCAGCACATAAGCTATGGCGATGCTACCGCCGATGGCGGCCATGGCTTTGGTGCGATGCTGCTCGCCGGTCAGATCACCGGCGCTGGCCAGCAGTACCGAGGATACGGCTCCGGCACCTTGCAGCAGACGAGCGAGAATGATGCCCCAGATATTGTGGGTAACCGCTCCCAAGAAGGAGCCCAGCACAAAAATCAGGATCCCGAAAACCAGCACGCGTTTGCGCCCGAAACGGTCGGAGGCAACCCCGAAGGGAAACTGGAGGGCGGCCTGGGCCAGTCCGTAGATGCCGATGGCCAGGCCCAGCAGGAGTGGTGTGCTGTGGCGGAGTTGCTCATTATCCAGCGCCAGTACGGGCATCAGCATAAAAAGACCGAGCATGCGCGCCACGTAAATGAAACTCAGACCACTCACGGCCCGCTTTTCGAGCGGGCTCATGGGCGGGCCTTTGGCGCGGCCTTTGCCGCGAGGGGGGGTCTCAGAAGAAGCCATAACCCATCACCAGTTTACCCAGAATCAGGGCCGTAAAGAGCAGGAAGAGGTAGGAGATGGAGTAGGCGAACATCCGCCGGGCGTAGCGGTCCATCTCTTGGCCTTCCGGCAGGGCTTTGAGGTGCAGGGCCATCCTTACAAACCAGGCACCGGAGAGCGCGGCGATAGCGCCATACACCCAGTCACCGGTAAGAAAGACGGGAACCAGGCTGACGATCCAGGTGAGGATGGCGTAGTTCAAGATCTCCTTGCGGGTGCGATCCACGCCGTGGGTCACCGGGAGCATGGGAATGCAGGCTTTGGCATAGTCTTGCCGACAGCAAATGGCCAGTGGCCAGAAGTGCGCGGGGGTCCAGACGAAAACCAGCAGGACGAGAACCAGGGGCAGCGCGGCGAGACTGCCGGT
The DNA here is from genome assembly GCA_021840785.1 of Pseudomonadota bacterium. The sequence continues at coordinate 2,887 of JAKBXD010000118.1, read as the reverse complement.
GATGGCGCTCCAGCCAATCAGCGGCGGCAAGGCGCCGGCGAGACCACCCCAAACGATGTTCCAGGGGGTGCTGGGCTTGAGGTAGAGGGTATAGACGACGCCGTAGCCGACGGTGCCCACCAGGGTCAGCACCAGGGTCAGCGGGTTGGTACCCCAGGCGAGGATGGCGATGGCGGCACCCATCAGGACGGCGGCATACAGGATGGCGCCGGTGCGGCTGACGCGCCCTTCGGCCAGCGGCCGGTGGAGGGTGCGGTGCATGTGCTGGTCGAGGGCGGGTTCGACGATCTGGTTGAGGACACCCCCTGCCCCGCCGGCCAGCGCGATGCCAACCAGACCAGCGAGCGCTGATTCCCAGTGGACAAGGGCGTTGGGGGCGAGAATCTCGCCCACCGCGGCGGTGAAGACCAGCAGAGAAACCACTCGCGCTTTGGCCAGGACCCAGAGATCGCTGAGGAGCGACGGCCGCAACCGCTGCCCGGAAAGATCGTCGAGATTGTTCGTGTTTAATCCTTCTTTTAACATGATGCTAACGACCTCATTTAGCGCCATTGCAGAACAATGGCGAGACACATGAGCAGAACCATGGACTGGTGAAAGGCAACCATGACTCCAGGATCCTTGGGCTTGAGATTGACGGCATGGAAAAGCAGAAAACCCACTGCGACCTGGGCCACAGCAAGATAAAAAGCGATGGGATAGGCGGGCATCATCCAGCCGAGCGTGGCAACCAGTAACAGGGCGGCACTGATGTGGGCGGCGATCGTCCACTGCGCGGCCTTCTGCGGTTTGACGAAGGGGCCGATGGCGGTGCCGAAACCGCGCTGTCCGGTGGTCATTCCACCGAGGAAGACGGCAAGCAGTAAAGCGTGTAAAGCGCCGATGGCACCAAGGTAGGCCCAGAAGTTGAGGCCCGGATAGACGAGACCGGTCAGGTAGATAAGGAATACGCCATAAGCCAGTAAGCCGTGGGTGCCATGCACAATGGCCGGGGCTCGGCCGGCGAGGACGTATAAGGTGCCCATGCCAAACAGGGCGGTCACCACAATCAGGGACAGGCCGCTGATGGTGCTGACACTGGGGGACAGAATCACCAGGGCCAAAGCGATCAGACCTACTAAGGTGGCTACCATACGGTGCGCGGCCTCGGGGTCACCACGCACCATCAACACCACGATGTTGCGCGTGTAGGGCCAGCGGGTGCCTAGGGACAGGCCGTAGCCGAAGCCTTCAACAATGCTGCCCAGGAGGATCAGTACAATGGCAAAACCTACCTCACTGACCTTGAGGCCGTTGACCACATCCGTCAGCAACCCCTGATGGCCCGTGATACCCTGCCACAACCCGGCCGCAACCGCCAGCAGCAGCATCCCGGTGATTAACCAGCCAATCACCCGCACTGCCGACGTCATTTCCCCTTCTACCGCGTGGGGGAGCGCGTTTAGGCCTTGATACGCGGCCTCATCCGTTACCCCATGATTAATGTTGCTCCCCATATTTATCCCACCTCAAGTGAAAGAATTTCAATAGCACTTAACCAAAGTTAATTTAAAAATTTTACTGAGGCTAAAAAGTTCCTTCCTACTCTGCCGACCTTAAATCTAAAAAATCAAAAAATATCTTAAAATACTACAATATAAGCACGGCACCAAACACTTATTTCTATTTTATAATAAATACATCATGGCCAGAGCATGGGTAAACACCCCGCTCCAGCCACAAGAATCTACACTAACAAACTACTTTACAACAATTTTACCAAACATTCCCGTCGCCGCATGGCCAGGGATCTGGCACACGTAGTAGTAAGTGCCGGCTGCCGGATGCCAGGTGAACTCCGAATATCCAAATTTACCATCCTTGGGAACCGGACTAAATCCAGTGCCGGCAACAATGGGTTTAATGTTTGGCATAACCGCAAAAGGTGGCCCTTTCTTGGTGATGTCAAAACTGTGACCAAATCCCTTGTTGGTGTTGATGAAGGTCACATCCACAGTGGCCCCTGCGGGAATATCCAGGGTAGGATTCTTTTTGTCATGGACTTCAAAGCTCGGAAATGGAAAACCCGGAAGAACGGCTGCAGCAACCACATGCACCGTCTTGCCGCTGTAGGTGACCGTGTCACCACTGACTTTCCCGGTATCTTTCGCCAACATGGCCTTTACCTGAGGAAGCGTAGCTTCTTTCCAGCTACTATCCAAAGCGCCAGCCATCGCGGTGCCCATACCCATGGTGGCCGCCAAAACAGCAGCAACACCAACAGATACATACCAGTTCTTTTGCATTTTTGTCTGCGTATTCATAACTTATGGTCTCTCCTTATGATTACATTAATCGAACCAAACGGCATGGTGACACAAAACATTAATCTGCCCACCATGTTTTACACGCTACCCTAACCAGCTTCACCACCCAACCAAGGCAACACATTAAAACATCACTCTAAGAGTAATATAATAGCCACCCAGAGCGATAATAGCCCACAATAATGCGATGATCAATACAATGTTTCCATTCCATGACTCATCATCGCAATCATTGTTGGCCGCCAAATAGCTTTCTTTGCTCATGATTTATTCTCCTTCACACATATGCCAAAGAGAGCGCCACAGAGAAGCACGAACAACTCCAGAGGTGTAAACAGATGCCCAGGCCCCGCCAAGTTGTTGATGATGAGAAATACTGCGTCCTGACCGCGACACGGCAACAACCTTTTCCCAACAACAACGGCGGCGGCACCTGGCGATCCACATTGCGACAATTTAAATATCGCCAGATGGACTATTTTCTGTCTTCTTTAAAACACGGAGCCGATCTTCATTGGCCACTTCTTTTAATACCCACCAGAAGTACATGCTTAAAAACACCACCGGAAACACGATGTATC
>JAKBXD010000117.1 GCA_021840785.1 Pseudomonadota bacterium | reverse complement strand
TTTGGACCAAAAATCAAACGGGAGGGTGTTTAGTGAGGGGAACGCTGTGTAAGTCGTTGATTTATTGGCTCCCCGGGAAGGACTTGAACCTCCGACCCGGTGATTAACAGTCGCAAAACGGCATTTTTCCGAACACTTGGCGGATCAAGGGGTTAGCGTTATAACCATCTGATTTCATTCGCAATACTCCCGCCTTCGTCGCGACATTTTGAGGACGCAAGAGGACACAAAAGGGCACGATTAGGCGCGGCATTGTCGCAGGATTGTCGCACAGGAACGGCCCATCCGGCCCGCGACCGTCTTGTACAAAATCCCCATGTCGCCGGAAATACCCCACAGATCACCCCAAAAACCCACACAGATCAGACCCCATCCGACGAACGGTAGCACATCGAAACCCCTATAAATATAGCGGTTTCCGTTCGCTTGTGTGTTAAGCGTACTGCATTAACACACACGGTTTTGGAAGGATTGTGGCATTCTTGAAGAACACAGATATGCTTCATTTATAGCCATTGGGAGCATACTCACATGAGCAAAAACACGATTTTCTTGATTGATGCGCTTGGCGAAAACTGGCAAAACGAGATCACGAACGATATGCGGATGCCAGAGCCCATCAAAGAGACTGTGCGCGGACTGACCTCCGCGCGCTACTTACAGCTATGGAAACTCTTTCCTGCCGAACCAAACAATGACGTTCTACTCTGTCTCTCCGAAGGCTTCGACGTCGAAAGGACGGCAGAGATGGTCGGCTTGTCAAAACGACAGGTAAAAAACGCCATTCAGAACTTTCTATCGATGGCCCGCGCGGCATTCGAGCAGCCCGCATTCTTGCCGCCCGCCGATGTTACGGAGGTCAGGATACCAGTGAAGCGTATCCGGTCCCGCCGGGGCCGTCCGCCGAAAGACGGGAAGGCGCCGACGCCCGCATCGATGCAAGTGCCGCTCCCGTTTTGAAGGTGTGTTAAACGGGATAGAAAAGCACATTTAGAAGGGACGGCTTCACGATGTAAGAAACTTCCCTATACTTATTGCGACCACAATCTCTAAAGGAGATAGACCATGACCACATCAGCAAACAGTCGACTTGTATCACTCTGCAAAAATATCCAAAAACACCTTGAATCGGGTCGGCCCGTAGCCGTTGACATGATTACACATAAACCGATTATGGCCTCACGAGGCGCAAGCCGACGCGTCATGGCGTTGCGGAGCATTCCGCGGGTGAAAATTGCACCACACGCCAATCGTCACACCAGCCCCGCGACCGCATCTGAAGCCGCAGATACGGGCGGCGATGAGGGCGGAGACCCCGAACCCGACCCCGAACGACCGCGCACATCCTCTGCAATGAAGGGGGGTGTCTAATGGATACCCCACAGACCCCGAACCAGATCACAAAAAGCCTCAACGCAAAAGGCCGCGACTGGCAGAAACTCGACATCCGTCGGGCCGCCACTGATGTGCCGCCGCCGCGCGAATTCATATTCGCGAGCATGCCAGCCAGGAAGGGCATGTATTCCCTAATGATAGGGCCAGACGGCAGTCGCAAGAGCTGGCTCGCCCTACAGGTTGCGTGCGGCATTGCGACCGGCACGCAGATCGCCGGCGGGCTATGGCCGGCCCCCAAGAAAGGGAAGGTCGTATATTTCACCAGCGAGGATGGGGCCGACGAACTGTGGCACCGTGTGCACGCTATATGCCGGGGGGAAGGACCACAATTCATCGATGACCTCGACGAAAACCTCGTCATCGTACCCCTGTCTGAAGGTCGCGACGGGCTCACTCTCGTGTGCCAAACAGAGAGTGGCTACAGACAGCACGAGAACGTTGCGACGCTCATCGACATTGCGCGCGGCGCGCGGCTGATCATGATCGATCCACTGGCCGACGCGCTCGATGCGCCGGAATCCGACGACCAGGCCGCCAAGATGCTCGTACAAACTCTCCGGTCGATCAGTCGGGAAACCCGCGCAGGCGTCTTGGTCGTGCATCACCAAAACAAAGCAGCCATGGGCGGCGGTGAGCGGCACAACCAGACATCACGGGGCCACAGCAAAATACCGTCGGGATGTCGATGGAGTGTAACGATTCAACCAGTCAGCGACCAAGAAGCAAAACAAAGAGAGATGATGGACGCGCCCTACTGGACGAAAATCTACGAAGGGAAGGCGTCGTACGCCGCCAGGGCGATCGGGTCCAGTGATATAGGGCTCTACCATTATCCTGAAACGACGGACGAGCATGGCAAGACCGTAGGCGGGGTGCCGTTGGTGCGGATGCTTCCGGTCAAGGAAGGAGGAGACGATGCGCCTAAACCGCGAACGGGGCGCAAGCGCACCAACGGAACCGCTGGCGCCGCCACACACCCCCGTCGCGGATTGGCCAACATCGCGGGTGACGGCGCGGATGAGTTCGACCGGCGGTTCGCTGATGCGCCGCCCATAGATCCGCCGTTCGTTAAAGACGGGGAGAGCGACGATGACTGCCCATTCTAAGCGCATCGCCCTCACATCACACCTCCCAACGACAAGCGCGCTCGTTGGGCGCCTCATCATCTACCAGTCAACGCGGGAGCCGGTCGAGATGACCGGCGACTGGATCGTAACGCCGTGGGGACAGGCTCGCGTCAAAGGCGCATTAGGTCAGCGGCACGCAGACACGATGGAGACCATGCAAAGGACGGCACTACAGACACATCGGAAACCAGATGGGTGTGTACAACTGTTGATCGATCCCTACATCGTGCGGCGCGCCTTGGCTTCTCCAAAACAAAAACCGCAATCGAAAAAGCGGTCGGGAAAGGGGGCGGGTGTGGCGCTCTACAGCGCACAAGGCCTCGACACGCTGATCGATGACCTGCGAAACGCTGACATCGAATGGGAACGGGCTGGCGGGATGCAAGGCGGGGTCACAAAGATCATCAAAGACTGGGAGTGGGCCAAGGTATCAGCAGACGACCCGCTTCACCCAAACCAAGACCGGCGGCTGTGGAGGATTACGCTATCGGCACAGTGGGTTGCACTCATGTACGATCTCGGGCTCTGGTACGACCCGTCCGCGATCGTACATATGCAGTACGCGGTGTCCCAGGCGGCCGTGCGGCTCCTGCTCGGTCACGATCGGAAAAAATGGTATGGGCGCAGGCTTTCTTTTAAGACGATTTTCGATCAGTTGCAGGTACCTGAGGGGCAGCCGCGCTGGGACGCAAAACGGCGAATTCGCCGCGACGCCGAACGATTCGCTGAGTACGATCTCGGGATCGACGGGGACCAGATCGTCGACACATCAGACCCCAGCACGAGCGCCTGATGCGGGACTGGACCCTGGCACCGACGCCTGGAGTCCTGGCACCGACGCCTGGAGTCCTGGCACCGACGCCTGGAGTCCTGGCACCGACGCCTGGAGTCTATAGGTTTCTATAGGACCCTATAGGACCCTATAGGGTCCTTATAGAAAAACGGTGGCCAATCCTCATAGGAGGGTTTGGCCCTGGAGGGCCAACCCTCCTATGAGTTGGAGGGAGGAGATGGGGAGTTTGATGCAGAAAAGATGTGAAAGCAGCGCCGCCCCCCTAGGGGGGGCAAGACAGAGAAGGAGGTTAGAGGTGGGTCATAAACAAGCGATGGAGCAAATGTTGATCTGGTTCCAAGACGCCGGAGTCGACGCATGGAACTTTTGTGTCCTCGACCGGGGCATGCTTGGCCACGAGCGGCCCCGTGGTCGGGAGGAGGTTGAGCGGTCCTTGGGGTGGGCATGGGTCAAGAACCGTTCGGGTCATGATGTGTATATCCGTCCGGCAAGAGGGGCCAGTTGGCCGGTCGTGTTTTTGGACGATCTGCCACCAAGGAAGGCCGTCGGGATCGCCCACAAATATGGGGCGATGGCGGTTGAGACTAGCCGTGATAACTGCCAGGTCTGGATACGTGTGAGCCGTCCCATGTCTGAACCTGAGCGTGCGACCGTCCAGAGGTCGCTTGTGGCGCTTGTTGGGGCGGACCCGATGTCCGCCAGTGGTGACCATTTCGGCCGGGCGGTTGGTTACTGTAACAGAAAGAAGGGGCGCGACGATTTTGTTGTGAGGGTTTTGGAGGCGTCGGGCGGCACGGCTCTTGACCCAGGCCCTTACCTATCCGAGCCTTCGGTTCTTCCCGCCCCAGGGGGGCGGCGCGCTGTTTTTACGCCATTTACTGGTTCGGGGGGTGGTGCAAAATCGGAGTCGGAGCGGGAGTACCGGTACGCGCTGGCCCGGCTCGATTGGGCTAAGCGTCGAGGTCGTGACCCGGTCGGAGAATTTGCGTACTTGGTCGGCAACATCGCTGACAGGGCTGTGGAAAGGGGCAAGCGTAAAAGCCGCACAGAGGCTTTGATTTATGCAGAAAAAACGGTGACGCGGGCGATGTCGCAAATGGGTCTTTCCTCCCCTCTTTGATCCGGACGGGCCTCAAGCACGTTCCGGATTGAAGAGGTTATAAGTGTTTTCACTATTCTGGTTTCGATGGCGGCGCTACATCGCCAATCTCGCCGCCACCGGCCACGTCATTACCGCCGCCTTCACCGCCCACTGCCTCCTCATCCCCCTCCTCACCCGCATCCGCAGCAACGGCGGCACCCAGCCCCTTGCGGCCCCCGACCCCGCCGCGCGCACCCTTTGCCTTTTGCGGCGCTGCGGTCTTGTTTACAAACGCACCAATTGCGTCGACATGGCCGCGCGCTTTCTGCTCATCGTGCGACTCTCCGAGTTGTACTCCCTGGCCACCCACCCACCGGAACACATTTTCAGGGAGCCAGGTTATCAACCCAAAAACTTTGTGAACAAGGATCAGCATAATGATGGTCGTAAGAGCCGCAGTCGCAACGTAGGTAAATGGATTTAACGCCATCACGGTCGACATCGCTGACGAGGATGTCACTCCCGACCCTGTGATCGAGTACATACCTCCCATGAACGCTCCAAACGACCCGCCAACGATCGGCCCCAACGTATTGAGCAGCATGAACGAGCAAAAGAACCCGATAACCATCAGGGTGGGCCTGAACATTACGTTCAGGAAGAGCATCACGCCCTGATCTCCACGTGGCCCGAAGATCCCTTCCCCCTCGGGAAGCGCGATCCCCGCGGCCCAAACCACTGACCCGACAAGAGCCTCGATCAAGAAGATCAACCAGCCGATGAGGGCCATGGTCCACAAAATGAAGGGCACGCTCGGCAGGTAATACGCCCAGACCGCGCCTAGGCAGAAGAGCGCGACGGCGGCAATCGCCACATAAGGGCCCGCCGTCTTGATAGCAGCATTTGCAGCTCCCGTGAGCCACGACGTACCTTCCCCGAAAATCCCCGCCCCCTTCGACTCTGTATTGGCGCCGGAGGCGATCGATCTCATTGTCATGTACGATGCTATAGCGCCAGGAACTTCGGTCGTCACGATCAGATCCCCGGCCATTTGAAAACGCGCTAGCGGATCACCATCGAGCAGATGCCACGGACTTAGATTGCTAAACCATGCGCCTTGGGATGTGAATACCCGCGTCAACAAACTCCTCGCCGTGTCGTCTCCGTTCGACTCTTTCGCCGCGCGCACAGACGCCCCAGCCGCACTCGCAATTTTGGCGAACGTTTGCTGGTCTGTGCGGGATGACATCGCCTTGTCTATTGCGTGCAGATCGAACCCTGACCACACAGGCGGCCTTCCGATTTTCGCTTGTATCCCCGCATTCACATGCGCGATGTCCCAATAATACATCCCTAACGTCCACCAGCCGAGGTGTGTGACGTTCGCGTTGATGTTATCCATCGCTTGCATTAGTTCTGGATGCGCTTGACTGATGATCTGCTGTTCAGCCGCATCTACGGTCGCATCGTAAGTCTTCCCAGCCTTATAGACGACGAGCGCCGCCTGTGCACTCGGCGGCTGCGTTGCGTATTTGTTGTTTTGCGAGATCGTCGTCGAACCCGCCGCCGCTTGCGTCGAGTTGACCATTTTTACGGCATAAGGAACTTCGGTTTTAATCATTTGCACGATCGCGGCAACCTGCGCAGCGCACATCGGATCTTTCTTACTGATGCACTTAACTGTGAACCGACCAGCTTGCCCCGGCCCGATCCCTCGCTGAAAAAATCCCATGAAGCCGCCCATCTTCCCTGGG
>JAKBXD010000004.1 GCA_021840785.1 Pseudomonadota bacterium | reverse complement strand
GGTTGGCGTTCGGATTTTACCGGAATGATGGGTATCGGATTACGTGCGGTCTTTTCGGCACCGCGCTCGGCTTTTTTAGCATTATGTTGGGGGTCCATGTCAGGCCCCTCCTTTTCTTAAGGGGCGCTCCAGGCTGATAGCCAATTGTGCCATCAGGGTTTCGGCAATATCATGACTTGACCAGTCCGGACAGAGGTCATGCACCTGAGTGACGGCGAGATTGACCATGCCACAAGGATGAATACGCTGGAATGGGCTCAGATCCATCTCGGTATTGAGGCTGAGGCCGTGGTAACTGCGACCACGCTGAATACGCAGGCCCAAGGAGGCGATTTTGGCATCGCCCACATAGACTCCGGGAGCATCGCGACGCGCATGGGCACTCACGCCACGTTGCTGGAGCAGATGAATCACGGATTGTTCCATGGCGGTGGTTAAGGTGCGGACGTTGATTCCCATACGGGGTAGATCAATGAGCAGATAGACTACCCATTGTCCCGGTCCATGGTAGGTGACTTTGCCACCGCGATCACTGCGAATAACCGGAATGGGACCAGGGTCAAGGACGTCTGCCGCGTCAGCATTGCGTCCGAGGGTAAAAACCGGAGGATGCTGGAGAAGCCATATCTGGTCTGGTGTGTCGGCATCTCGCTGGGACGTGAATTCGCGCATGGCGTCCAGCACCGTGAAGTAAGGAAGTAACCCTGGCCAGCAACGAATGAGTATGGGCGTATTCATAAGCAAAGGATCACACCATCAATCCTTTTGATGGAGTTATAAATATTGGTTAGGTGTTCATGGCTGTGGACCTCCAGGGAAACCGTGACGGCTTGATATTGTCCCTGGCTGCTGGGTCGGCAGGAGAAGGCCGCGTCCGGTAAGTCCGGTGCATGAGCTGCGATCGCCGCACGCACCGCCGCGAGTAGATCAGCGTGCTGACCAATGGCCTTGACATGGTGCAGGTGCGGAAAGTCTTCTGCTGGATTTTTTGCGGTTTCCATAGCGTCTCGTAATCCCCTCGTGTCATTGTCGGACAGGACCAATCCATGGTATCTCCTGGTCATGGTAAGTCTTCCTCTGTCTGAGGTGAAGACCTGCCATAGCTTCGGCATTTTGCTTATAGCGCGTTGCTGATCTTGTGGAAGATCTGCGCTATCCAGCTCGCCTTCTCCACAGAAGTCTGGGCGACAACTGGCACGGACTTCAGTGGTTTGCCATCCAGCAGGAAGACGAGTCGCCCGACGACCGCACCTTTCTTTAGCGGAGCCTGGAGATTGGGTGTAATTTCTACCACGCGTTGTACTTCGGAAAAATGTCCTTTCGGAACCGTAAGGTTCACGGCTTGTTCGATACCTACGGGGATATGCATGGGCGATAAATCGCTGCGGGTGATCTCGCTGACTTTTTCCCCGGCAGTATAAAGCGGATGGTCAACGAAAAAGCGGTATCCATAATCCAGCAGGGCTTCGACGGCATTGGTGCTGCCGGCCCAGTTCGGTCCGCCGAGAACAACGGCAATCAGGCGACGACCATTCCGCATGGCAGTAGCATCAATGCAGTAGCCGGAGGCGTCGGTTAGGCCGGTTTTCAGCCCATCCACCGTAGGGTCACGAAAAAGTACGGGGTTCCAGCTCCGCTGGGTAATACCATTATAAGTATAAGACTTTTCCCTGGTGATCTGGATCACCTGTGGGAACTGTTGAATGAAGGCGTGCGACAGCTTGGCGACATCCAGCGCGGTGGTATAGAGATTGTTGTCTGGCAGGCCATCGACATTGCTGTAATGGGTGTTGTGCAGATTGAGGCGCAGGGCCATATCGTTCATCAGCGTGACAAAGCCCGACTGACTGCCACCCACCGCTTCGGCAAGAGCTACCGCCGCATCGTTCCCTGAATCAATCAGCAATCCATGCAGTAATTGATCAACATTCGCCGGTGTATTGGGCTGGACGAACATGCTGGAGCCCCCTGTCTTCCAAGCCGTATTGGAGATAGGGACGTTTTCCTGAGGGGTCAGGGTGCCGCTCTGAATAGCCTGATAGGTCAGATAGGCCGTCATCAGCTTAGTGAGGCTGGCCGGTGCGCGGTGCAGGTTTTCACTTTTAGCCGCGATGATCTGTCCGGTATCGTAGTCCATCAGCACATAGCTGACGATGGTTGGCAAGGCCGGTGCAGGTGGTGTGGGCAGCATGGGCATTGGGGTTGCGGCAAACGCCCAGGGTGCGAGACACAAGCCGACGAACAAGACGAGCATTCTGGTGATCAGGGTGGTACGGACAATCATGAGGGGCCTCAGTGGTGAGCGCTGATCGGAATTTGGAATGGTTTTGGGTAGGTCTGGAATTATAGCGATGCCCCGGCAGAAAGCCATGCCCGGGAGCGGAAGGCTGTGTCCGACACCGGGTGCTTTTTGGGGAGAAATCGCATTATTCATGTGTGCGCGGATGGGCGTGGACCGACATCAGGATACCCAACCCGACCATAAAGGTCAGCATAGCTGTTCCGCCATAGCTTATCAGCGGTAGAGGCACTCCTACCACGGGAAGGATCCCTGTGGTCATACCCATATTGATGAAAATATAAAGGAAGAAAGTCAGGCTCAGGGTGCCGGCAATGAGGCGACCGAAGGAATCCCGGCTCTCATAGGCGATTACCAGGCCGCGCAAGACAATGAGCAGGTAAGTGGAGATGAGGACAATGACTCCGACCAAACCAAACTCCTCGGCAAATCCCGCAAAAACGAAGTCGGTTTGGGCTTCCGGCAGAAAATCGAGGTTGACCTGGGTTCCGTTGAACCAGCCCTTTCCCCAAAATCCACCAGAACCTACGGCGATCATGCTCTGAATGATATGGTATCCCGCACCGAGAGGGTCGCGTTGGGGATCCAGGAAAGTCAGGATGCGCTCTTTTTGGTATTCGTGCAGAAAATGCCAGAGTATCGGTCCGCTGATTGCGGCCAGGGTGATGAGCCCAATAAACCAGCGGCGGCGTACTCCCGCCAGCCACATCATGAAGATCCCGGCAGCGCCAATTTGGGCGGCTGTGCCGAGGTCTGGTTCCTTGGCGATGAGCAAAAAGGGAATGGCAATGAGCACAAATCCCGCGATAGCAGAAAGCCAGTGGCGGACGTTTTCCTGTTGAGAATAATAATAGGCGAGGAACAGGGGCAGGGCGAGCTTCATCAGTTCCGAGGGCTGAAAGGTCAACGGCCCGACTCCCAGCCAGCGGCGTGCGCCAAGATTGGTTTTGCCCGCCACGAGGGTGATAGCGAGCAGGATGATACCCATGACGTACAAGGTGGGCGCCCAGGCGCGGATACGTTCAGGTGGCGTGTTGGCGACGATTACCAAGACGACGATACCGATAGCGAATCGCAAAAATTGGGCAAGCACCACGTGGACGCTTTCCTGGCTGCCGCTATATAGCACCGCGAGGCTGATGAGCATGAGTATCACGATGCCCGTCATGAGTGCCGGATCCAGTTTCCGCAGCGGTCGCAGCAGGCGAGTGTGCCAGTTCATGGGTTGATCCCCGGCGCTGTCACCATATGGTGATGGGTAGCGATTGCCGCCCTGGCAAGGAAGTCGGCGATACGCGGATGATCGGCTGGCGCGTAGGCAATATTATTGCCTGGGTGCCCTTGCCGTAACGCAAGAGCGTTACGGATGGATTGGCTGTCCACGACGAGAAGCCGATGAACGAATGGTCGATATTCCTGAGCGGGCTGCAGTGTGCTCATGTATGCCGCGGACGTAATGCGTGACGCAGATAATCGAGGATTAGCGTAAAAAGCGGCCACAGCAGAGCGCCGATCAAGGGTCCCAGGAGCAGCGAAAAGTGCCATGTGATAAAACCTGCCCAAGCCTGCCACAACCAGACCAGCAAACGGTGCGTGAGCAGTAACAGAAATATAAAGAACAACTGCTCCCAGGACGGCAGGCGACGGACTCTGCCAAGGCTGGTGTAGAGCAGATAAATCATAACAACCCCGGCGATGGCTTGTGCTCCCAGCATATCTCCGAGCACCATGTCCTGAAACAGACCAATCAGCCAGACGATGGTGAAGCTCAGTTCGGAGTTGCTGCTGATCGCCCAATAGATGAGCAGCAGAGCAACAAAATCGGGATGGAGTAACGCATAAAGCGGGCCGCAGGGAATGATTTCCGCGGTAAGTGCAAAGAAAAGGCCGAGAATGAGCGCGATGGCGATCATGGCGTGGTTGCGGGCCTTGGGAATGGACGGTCCCAGAGCATAAGTACCGTATTCAACTGTCCCAGGCGAACAGCTGGTTGCACTGCAATCTGTGCAAAGGGTTGGTCACCATTATGGATCACTGCGGAAATCGTACCGACGTTCAATCCCGGTGGATAACGCCCGCCTAAGCCAGAGGTGACGAGCTTGTCACCGACTTTGAGGGTGGTGTTGCGCGGTTGAAAGGGGATTGCAAGGCGATCGATATCCCCCCTGCCGTCTACCAGCAAGGGCGTGTCCGCGCCAGCGGGCTGTACGGGAATGCTGCTGTCCAGGTCGGAAAGCAGAGCCACCTGACTGCTCATGGGAGAAACCCGGATTACCTGGCCAGCTACTCCCCCTGCGGCAAGAACGGGTTGCCCGACAAATACGCCGGCGCGCGCACCCATGTTGACGGTTAACAATTGGCTCCCAGGTGAGAAATTCTGCGCGATAACCTGTGCGACGGTTACCTTCCCGGGCGGCTGGGGGATGCTGTCAAGTAGCGCAAGAAGTTGACGGTTTTCGTTACGCAGGATATCTGCTTCTAATAGTTTGGGCTGGGCACGAATGAGCTCGGCGTGTAGTCTGATATTTTCGGATTCTAGCGCAGCACGACTTTGCAGGTAATTGTCAGCTTGCCGCCAGAAGCCGGCTTCCTGCATGCTTGTCCATTGCACCGGATAAGCCATGGTTAAAGAAACACTTTCCATGTTGGGATATTTTTTGCTGAGCACCGAAACAAATGCGGACAACAGAACAAGCACCGCTACGCGAAGGAGCGGCGGGTAGCGATGAGGAAAAAACAATGCAGGCATGGTAGCTCAGGAAGGGCCGTAAGCTTAATCGTCAGCAAACACCTCACCCAGCAGTTCCAGCTCTTCGAGCGCCCGGCCGCTGCCCCGCGCCACGCAGGTTAGCGGATCCTCCGCAACGATGACCGGTAGTGCTGTTTCCTCCATGATCAGGCGATCCAGATCGCGGAGGAGGGCGCCACCGCCGGTCAACACCATGCCCCGTTCAGCGATATCGCCAGCGAGTTCGGGGGGGGTCTGCTCCAGCGCGAGTCTGATGGCGCCGACAATTGCACCTAATGGCTCCTGAAGGGCTTCAAGAATTTCATTGCTGGTAATCGTGAAAGTCCGTGGAACGCCTTCAGCGAGATTGCGTCCGCGTACTTCCATGCTGCGTACTTCCTGACCGGGATAGGCGCAGCCCACCTTTTTCTTGATCTCTTCGGCGGTAGTCTCGCCAATCAGCATGCCGTAATTGCGACGGATGTAGTTGACGATCCCCTCATCCATTTTGTCGCCACCGACACGTACGCTCTGGGAGTAGACCACTCCACCCAACGCGATGACACCGACTTCGGTGGTGCCACCGCCAATATCCACCACCATAGAGCCGGTTGGTTCCGCAACGGGCATCCCGGCCCCGATGGCGGCCGCCATCGGCTCTTCAATCAGGTGTACTTCACGTGCACCCGCACTCATCGCCGACTCGCGGATGGCTCGCCGTTCTACTTGCGTTGCTCCATAGGGTACACAGACGATAATCCGCGGGCTTGGGCTCAGGAAGCGTTGATGGTGCACACGTCTGATGAAGTGCTTGAGCATGGCTTCGGTAATCTGGAAATCGGCAATCACGCCGTCTTTCAGGGGTCGGATTGCCGTAATATTTGCTGGTGTGCGACCCAGCATACGTTTGGCTTCTTCCCCGACATACATCCGACGACTGGTGGCCCCATGTCGCCCGGTATGGATGGCTACTACGGAGGGTTCAGACAGCACGATACCCTTGCCGCGCACGTAAATCAGGGTGTTGGCAGTGCCCAGGTCCACGGCGAGATCGGTGGAGAAAATCCCAAGAATTCTTTTGAATATCATCAAGTTGAAAGCCTTGCTGAAAGTGGAAGAAAGCGCTTCGAAGGGACAGTAAGGTCACTGCATCCGCAACAAGCCATGTGCATGGGGCAGTCTAGCATGAGCAATGGTCGAGACCAAAGCCATGAAGCCTGTGGATGGATGGGCCACAGCATCCGTTTTGAGGTGTGCCTGAACCTTTGGTGGATGCCGAGCAGGCTGAGTGTTCGGCAGAAATCAGCACGACGGGCACAAGAAAGCCGGCGCTGAGCGCCGGTGCGTTACGCGTGTTATCTGCAATGAAGTTTATAAATCGTAGGACTTCGGGAAGGCAATGCCGTGGTTGCTGGCCATATCTTTGTTGAGCACTGGCAGATCCAGTTTGTCTACGCGCACCTGCTTTTTGGACTGTAGCCAATGGGCGAAAACTTCCCAAATGGGTTTACCCTCCACGGGCTTCATGGATGCCCATCCGGCCACTTTATACTTTTTCGTGGATGATATGGATTTACCGCCAACCCGCATGTTGCTGCAGCGGTGATAAATCTTTTCATTAGGATCGAAATCGTATTGAATATTGCCGACCCGAATCATGTCTCCACCTTGTTGATAATAAGGGTTGGGGTTGAAAATATTATCAGCGACCTGTTCCATGATGTTTTTGATTTCTTCGCCTGTATAGGTATTAACGGTTACCTGGGGATAAGTGATGGCAGTTTGTCCCATCACATCCTCCATGGTGATGGTTTCGCCTGGAAGCTTACAGTAACCCCAGCGGAATCCCGGTGAGAAAGACACTTCACAGTCCATTTCTTCACACAACGCGTTGCAGATCAATTGGTCAAAAGTGCCGTTAAAATTGTCACGCCGATAGAGGAGGCTTTCGGTGATCGCCAAAGGCTGCGCAAGTTTATCTTTGTAAGGCGCGCGGACCTTTTGAATGTATGCGGACATTTCAGCATCCTCTTTGATCAGGTTAGAGAATACCGGCAGATAGTGGAAACGCCAGCCATTCAGCTTGCCTTTACCCACATCCAGATCAAATCGGGCCAATATTTTGCCATTTGTGCTGGTATTTATGATCAGGGTTTTATTCACCATAAATGGCTTTGGGCCCATAATATCGTGAGTATGCCCGCCAAGAATGATGTCGATACCGTTCACCAGAGACGACATTTTTTTATCTACATCAGCGCCATTGTGAGAGAGTACGACGACCAGATCAACATGATGTTGTTCACGGCATTCCGTTACCATTTTTTGCATATGTTCGGTGTGGATGCCGAAGCCCCAGTCCGGCATAAAATGCCTGGGATTGGCGATGGGCGTGAACGGAAAAGCCTGACCGATCACCGCGATTTTGCGTCCGCTTACCTCATGAATGTGGTAGGGCTTGAATACTAGTTCCTGCCAGGTATTGCTAAAGATATTCTGTGCCAGAAAGTTTGCCTTCAGTTCGGTTTTGACCAGATGTTCCACCTGATCTTGACCGTAGGTGAACTCCCAGTGACCGACAAAATCGTCAACGCCAAGTAAGTTCTGGGCACCGACCATATCTGCGCCTTTGGTCCAGAGGCTGGTTGCAGAACCCTGCCAGCTATCGCCACCGTCCAACATGAGTACTTTGTCTCCGCGTTGCGCCCGGTACCGCTTAACCAGGCTGGCGATGTGAGCATAACCGCCAATTTTCCCATATTTGTGGGCCAGGGTGTCATAGTCGAGGCAAGAATAGGCATATTCGTTGGATGCCGGTGTGGCTACTCCATAATAGTCCAGCATCCATTTCCCACAAAGATGGGGCGTTTGGTTAAGCGCAGGCCCAACACCGATATTCGTATCGGGTTCCCGCCACCAGACCGGTAAAAGCTGGGCATGGGAATCAGTCATGTGTAATAAAGTCACATTACCATAGTCGGGAATTTCATAGGGATCAGCATCAGCACCCCAAGCAGATTGCGCAGCACCGGGCGAAAAGAAGCTTGCGGCACCTGCAATGCCCATCAACTGCAAAAAGTCACGTCTTCCTAAATTCATGAAATCCTCCAATAGTGCTTAAAGCCCACCAGCCGCGGCCTGCTTCATCACTGTAATGATCTGCCGATCCAATTCATTGGCGACCTTCGCGGACTCGGCATTTTTCGGAAAGTATCGCAGGGCATAGGTGGGTAAATAGGTCATAAGTTTAAGTTGACCTCCCTGTTCATACATCACAATTTTACAGGGTGCAAAGGCTCCGAATTCTGGAGTGGTTTTGAGAATTTTAGCTCCCAACACCAGATTGCATACCTCATAGATAACATAAGGCTGGCTGTTCTTGATGCCGCGTGCTTTGAGCCCCTGCTGAACATCCAGAGAACCTACGAGATTCATGTTCTCTGCCTCCGCACCACTCTGGATTCCCATCTTTATTTGTGCAGGGGTAACCCCCTTTTGCACATTCACGATGTAGAGGGGGGTACTGGTATTGATGGCTGGCATCCCGGACACCGGTGCCGCAATGCTTGCGGCGGCCGCAGGCCCGCAAAATAACAATGCACTGCATAGGAGGGTGGCTGGTATGAATGGAATCGACTTGCGTATATTCATATTTGTATTTCCCGTTAGTTGGTTGTTCCAGGGGAGCAGTTCCAGAGGAAGAGTTGTCGCCCGGCGGCTTAGATGTGGGCCGATAGCCGGAACATTGATCCTGATGCCAGTACTTAAACGGCCCATAAAATGTTCCGGATTGCAATAGTCCATGCTTTCCGGTGCCGTCCCTGCTTTTTTGTCGCATCCTTGCATATGTTTTTGCAGTGTGTTCTCGGCAGATCATGTGACCAGACGGGTCGGGAAGTAAGCGCTTTCTCCCGATATCGACAGCCCTCGAAAAGGGGGTAAGATTGATCTGCAACGTACTCATATCGACACTGCCGTTTTAATATTGGCTAGAGATTTCCGGACGGTACGCACAAAATCAGGCTACGGTCAGTTTGGCGTCGGCGCTCCAAACCCCACCTTTGTTGTCTTTCCAGACCATCTTCAGGGTGCCACTGTCTTCCGCACGTAATTTAAAGGCCAGGTAGGGATTGGCGCTCACTGCGGTGCTCCAGTCGATATCCAGAAGTGGTTTGTCATTGAACGTAATATTTACCGTCTGGATGATATGAGCGGGAATAATCTTACCCGCCTTATCCTTCATCAGGCCGGTGCTCATAGGGTGCATGATCAATGACCGCACTTCGATAATCTCCCCTTTTTTTGCATTGCTTTCCATGCGAATCATTGGGTTACCGATATTCTTTGACATGAATGATATCCTCTATAAAGTTGGGGTTTTTCTGAATTAACCGCCGCAACCGCCGATAGTGACTTTGACTTCACGCGGTGCTGAGGCCATGAATTCACCTTTGTTGGTTTTTGCTACCACGCGGACGTTATCCGTCTTGGCCATCTTGATGCGTTCCTGAATATAAGCCTGTCCGCAAGCCGGGGTGAAGGTAAACTGGCTGGTAAGGGGGGTCGGATTGTGATCCACGAACAAGTAAACCGTGGCAATATAGTCATCGGCGGTCATCGGCGAATCAATTTCGATAGTGACGGGTACTGCACCACCGTTTTCGGCGATAGAGGGTGCAGTCAGTTTAACCTTGGATGAAACAGCCACTTGTGTTTTGCCTATGGTATTGCTCATGGCATCTTTAAGGACCTTGGCATCAAAGGCCTTGGCTGGCCAGCCCGGCACATTATCTGCAAAGGCCAGTCGGGGCTTTATCAGACCGATTCCCGCTGCGGTGGCGACCGCCCCGGTGGCTAAGGTGGTACCCAAAAACTGGCGTCTATGTATCGTTTTATTCATCACAAAAAATCTCCTTAAGTTTGTTCTCTGGTTTGATTCAAAGACCACATTTTTGCCAAATCCTGGTACCATGCGTAAGGGAACAGATTTTCAGAATACCGAGAAATATAGGCCAATCTTTACTTGACTCCGAAATCGTTGTGGAAAGCTGATTCCCTTTATGGGCCATGGTGCGCATGACAGGCAGGCCAGTTCCTTTTGCACGATCAACGGCGATAGTGCGCCAGCCTCAATATTATGGATCGTGGAATCAGCGACGGTGGTGTACGTATTTACCCCAAAAGGCAGAGCGGATGAAGAGCCAGCCAGTAACATCAGGTTGACAAGTCGACGCAAGCTGCGCTTCATTAATATGTTCCTCTGACGCTAAAAATTCCACGGGTGCGGCAATAATATCTAGCAGCTTTCATGCCAGAGAAGGTTTGCCGCGTTTGCTGCCGGACGACAATTGCTATTGTCGTCGATGATGTGGGGGGTGCACCGACGCAAGGGTTTGAACACTAGATAAAATCAGGCTGTTTTAATTCAAGTTATGAAAGAGGCGTAGGGTGTCGGGCTGAATTCCTGTTATCTGGGATCGGCAGCGCCGATTGCGGGAGCGTCGTGTGGTGCATTCCGGGTGGCTTCTGCTGCGCCAAAAGGGCCAGTTCGTTATGGCGTGTCCCGTTTATTGCTTCCATCAGGTGTCGATGGTGTCGTCTTCACCATCCTGATCACCCAGAAGTCCGATGTTTTTCATTTTGGTGCGCAACTGTTTGCGGCTGATTCCCAGGAGAACCGCCGCCTGGCTCTGGTTGAACCGGGTCTTTTCGAGCGCGTTGAGTACGGTTTGGCGCTCGAGCGCCGGCAGGTCGAACGGACTGCTAGAAGTAGGGAAAGCGTTATCGCTTTGGTGTCGGGCGATTTCGGTGGGTAGATCACTCCGCTGGAGGTGGCCATGGCGATTGAGGACAACCATTCGTTCCAGAAGATTCTCGAGTTGACGGATGTTCCCTGGCCACTCATATGCCTCCAGGGCGGCTAGGGCGTCTGGAGCGATGGTGACCATGGGATCCCGACCGATAACCGTACAAATTTGGCGCAGAAAATGGTGTACCAAAGGTGCGATATCGGCTTGTCGCTGACGCAACGGTGGGATAAGGAGCGGAATCACATTGAGGCGATAGTACAGGTCCTCACGAAAGTGGCCTTCACTAACTGCCTTCGCAAGATCAACATGTGTGGCCGCGACGATGCGGGCCGCAAGGCGTTGGGGCTGATGGGTGCCGAGGCGGGTAAATTCCCGTTCCTGCAAGGCACGTAACATCTTGACCTGCATGGGCAGTGGCATATCACCGACCTCGTCGAGGAAGAGCGTGCCACTGGCCGCCATTTCCAACTTGCCCGCCTGAGCTCGGGTGGCGCCGGTAAAAGCGCCGCGCTCATAGCCAAAAATCTCACTTTCCACCAGTTCCAGAGGAATGGCACCGCAGTTGAACGCGACAAAAGGCTGTTCGGCCCGTGGCGATGCCTGATGCAGTGCGCGCGCAACCAGCTCTTTCCCGGTACCGGATTCTCCGGTGATGAGTACGTTTGATGGCGCCGGTGCTACCAGATCAATGGTCTCCAATAACGTCTCAATGGCGCGGCTCACGCCAATCAGGCCATATCGGCGCAACTCCCGGTGCAGCGGGGGCAGAGATTCCCCGTGCCGAGCCAAAGTCTGGCGGATGAGGGCAATCAGCTCGCCTTCATCGACCGGCTTGGTCAGATAATGCTCTGCCCCCGCCTTGATGGCTTCTACGGCCTGTTCAATCTCTCCGTAGGCCGTGGAGATGATGACCGGGATCTCTGGGTGCGCTTCCTTAATCCGGCGCAACAGATCTGTTCCCGACAGTCCGGGTAGTCGCTGATCGCTCAGAACCAGGGCGGGATGCTTGGTCTGTATCATGCCCAAAGCTTCTTCGGCATTTTCCGCGGCGATGGTCGGGTAGCCCTCTGCCTCTAGGACCGCGACAAGTACCCGGCGCAGATTCTTTTCGTCTTCTACAATCAATACAGGATTTGTCATGGACTACTCGCTGCTGAATTTCGAATGGCTCTAACTTAACCTATTTTTGACCTGAGCGGGGGAGACGCAGCGGCAAATGCAGGACAAAATCTGCTCCGCTTGTTGTGGAGCGTAGTTCTACCCCACCATCATGCACCATCATGATTTTGGTAACCACGGCCAGCCCGAGTCCGCTGCCTTTGGTTTTGGTGGTGACGTAAGGCTTGAAAATAGTGCTGTGTTTTTCATCGGGTATGCCAGGACCGTTATCGCGGACACCAATATTGAGTTGGTAGTATGGCAGCGACTCTGCGTAAAGGAAGATATGCCCACCTGTTGGTGGCAGGGCATCTATGGCATTGAGGAGCAGGTTACTGAGTGCCTGCCCGATCAGCGATGGGTCGAGCAGTGCGTGCAGCGACGGAGGGCAATCCACAGAAATAGCGATGGCTTTAGCCTCCAGATCGATGCTGTGGCGCTGTACGCTATGTTTCAGCAAACTGTGGATTTCTATGTCCACGGGCATGGCGGCATAGGGCCTGCCAAAATCGAGAAAGCCCTGAGTCATGTCGTAGAGGCGTTGTACTTCTTCTTCAATGATGCAAATGAAATCCCCTTGATTTTCCTCATTCCCATGGCGTACCAGGTAGCGTGCGGCACCGCGCAGAGATGACAAGGCATTGCGAATTTCATGCGCTACCTGCGCCGACATCTCACCGATAGTGGCCATACATTGCATGGCCTGCTGGCGTTGATGTAGCTGCCGAAGTTCCGTTAGGTGCTCTTTGAGACGTTGTTCTGTCAGGCGAAAAGCACGTTCCAGGCGATGCAATTCATCACCGGACAGGGGTTGGCACGGTGTTGTCGGGCGCTCCTCAAGGCCTAGCCGTGCTCCCATATTCTCAATCTCGCCAAGGAGCCGCAGTACCGGACGCGTCATTGCCAAACTCACCAGGTAAGCACCCAGTAAACCCAGTAAAGCTGTAATCAAGCCAAGTATCAGCAAACGGCTGGTCGTGCGATTCAATCGTTGGTTGACCAGTTCAGCAATTTGCTGGCGGTCGCTATTCACCCAGACAGCCCCGAGGCGATGCCCGCCCGCCAGGATAGGGGCCATAAACTGATCGGTCTGATGATTCGCCATATCGGGTAGTGGCAGCCGAATGACCTGCCCCAGTTGCGAAATATTCTTGCTGGCGACAATAACGCCCAAGTGGTTGACCACCACGATCGAGCGCACTAAAGGGTTATTGGAGTTTGCTAGCTTACTGAGTTTGCCGCCATCTTTGAGGAGCAACGGATCTGCGGCGTCGCTGGCCAGATTCTGAGTCAGGCGCATCAGTTCAGTCTGCACCTGACTGGTAAGATCCGTACGTACAGAGGTATACAGAAAGAGGGCAATCAAAAGATAGATGAGTGCCACCAGCAAGAGCACAAAAGCCATGCTCTTGGCACGCCAGGTCATATTCTGCCAAGACCGCAAAATGGGATGCACCACCACGATATAGGACCGGGTCAACTTGCGCAGGATGTGCGCCAAGAAGGTGTGTAATGTGCTTACCTCACGCGGGTCCGGAGACGCGCTGCGGAGCGCCGATACCTGGTTGTCCTTGAAAGAACTGTTCATGGTCTGGGCGAACTAAAGTTCTGAAAGCCCGTGTCCTTCATGGCCTCTGCGGGTAGCGCCAGGATCTTCTTTTCCACACGATCGCGCAACTCCGGCGACAACCGCCGATTGGCGGCCAGTGTCCAGGCTGGCGCATCCCCCCCGTTTTGTATAATAGACCAGGTTCCGGGTAATTCCTTTTCCCGGGCAGTGATGGTTGCTACCCGCACAACGCCCAATTGCGCTTTGCCGTCGGCCAAATGGGTGAATACGGCGCGTTCCGATCCTACGGCCAACCAAACGATGGTGCGTCCGTCTGCGAGTTTATGCAGCTTTTTCGTCACAATGGACTTCCCACTGCAATAGGGGCTGGCGTAGGCGACCGATAGCGGGTCGGATAATCTAAACTTGGTCCCCTGCGCGGTATCGCGCGCGATGATGGCTAGCCCTTGTTCGCGTCTGTTCGGCACAGATTCCGCGAGCGGAATCATCCAGTTGTTCTCCGCCGGTACCATTTTGGGCGTCAGTAACGCGAAGTCAAAACGGCCCTTGCGCCCATCTGCGACATATGTCTCCTCATTACGGGGAATGACCATTCGGACAGGGCGCTGGGTGATGTGAGATAATGTCGCTTGCAGCGGCGCAAAAATACGATAGGCAGAGAGGGGGGTGAACGTGGGCGGGATACCGAGTGTCAATGCTTCCTGTCGAATCTTGGGATTCAAGGCGACACCATGTATGTCCTTATAGAGCGTACGCAGCACATTGTAGTCTTCATCGCTGATGGGCTGAAAGCCCGCAGCCAGCCCACCCAAAGCATGGAGAGCGGCTGGATCGGCCCGATAAGCCTGTAAAAAAGCGGCAGTCAGGCGCGATCGTACCATCGCCGGAACCTCGGATGAGGCGGCTAGCAGGTCGCCTGGCCCTACATCAGCGCGGGCGATAACGCGCAAACTGCCTGAACGCAAGTAGGGCGCCGCCACGTTTTCTGCCACGGCCGTTGCATCATAGAAACGTGCGGCCACGTCCATCAGCGCGCTTTGGTCAGAGCCGCTCTGGCGAAAGGTGCTGAAGCTTTTGCGCGTGAGTCCCACTTCGTGGAACAGCGACAGGGGAATCAGCGATGAAGCCGCACAGGCCGGATCTCCCATCACGAAGCTCTGGTTGCGGAGTTGGAGGATCCTATGAATGTGGCTATCCTTGCGTACGACAATCACACTATGATTCCCGCCAGGGGTGGGTGTTACCGCGACCAGTGGTCGGTAGGCTTCGGTATGCGCGGTGCGAATATAGGAAATCGGGCAGAACAGGGCAATCTGTGCCGTCGGTTTCTCGGCCTCATTATAGAAGTTTTCCAGGTTGGCACTGAAGCTGAGGGTGACCTTTTGGCCTATTGCCTGGCTCAGATACTTGGCGAGCGGCGTGAACGCGGCGTACATCACCGCCGGGCTGCTGACCGGCGGCAGCAAAAAGCGCAGATCGGCTTGTGCAGAGATGCTGAAAAAAAAGAGAATCATCCACAGCCAGAGGCGTTTTGGAAAGGTCATGTCCGCTTCCTGAGTTGCGTATGTCCATAGTATCAAGCAAAAGGAGTGCCAGATTTATGTCAGGTCTCGATAGTCTCAGTCATTTTAATGTGCTTGGGGAAGCGCACATGGTCGACGTCGGCGGGAAAACGGTGACCAATCGGGTGGCACTGGCGGCGGGCGAAATCGTCATGGCGGTAGCGACGCTGGAGTGCATAGAATCTGGACGGATGGGGAAGGGCGATGTCCTGGGTGTAGCACGCATCGCAGCCATTCAGGCCACCAAAAAAACGTGGGAACTGATCCCTTTGGCACACTCTCTGCCCCTCACGGGCGTCGAGGTCGAATTGACGCCTGCGTATGATCCGGCGCGGATTGTTTGCCGTACCGAAGTGCGCTGCGTCGGCCAGACAGGTGTCGAGATGGAAGCGCTCACGGCGGTTTCCGTGGGTTTGCTTACTATTTACGACATGTGCAAAGCCATAGATCGCGGGATGCTGCTGCAAAATATCCGCCTCTTGCGGAAAGACGGCGGCAAGACGGGCCTCTGGGAGAGAGACCAGACGTCCCGTCCGCCTTCCGCCTGATACCTTACTTGCCGCAGCTTGGTGAAGAACTGTAACGCACCATCACATCCCGATCTTTCCAGTTTGCCTCTTTCAGGACCTCATCAGGGATCATGTAGCGATCTTGCGGCGCCACATCCTGAAACTTCACCACGCGCAGCACGTCGCTGAAGGCAAGTTTGCGTAATAAGCCGTCTTTGTCCGTGGCGCGGACGATCATGGCGTCCTTGAGGAGGGCATAGACGTAGAAATTACCGGGGCGCAGCTTGCCTTCCCTATCCTTCCAGGAAACGGTAATGCGCGAATGTTCTTTGAACTCGTTGCGATTCATGCGTGAATCTCCTCGGAATTAGGTACCCTAAGCTACTCACCACGTCGGGTACAAAGCAAATAAGGACTACTTATTACAAAATCAAAAACGCTGACTTGCTTTATCAGGCCTGCTCCGCCAACATCCCGGGGATAACAGGATGTTTCTAATTTGGTGCACGCAGACGCGAGGTACAAGATGGCTAGCGCCACAGAATTTGAAGACCACAGCAAGCAGGAAGTTAAATACACGACTTGCTACATGTGTGCTTGCCGTTGTGGCATCAAGGTCACGGTAGAGGACAATAAGGTGCGATTTATTCAGGGCAATCGCAACCACCCGATCAATCAGGGCGTTCTCTGTGCAAAGGGTTCCGCCGGGATCATGAAGCAGTATTCCCCTGGGAAGCTGCGTAATCCGTTGCGGCGTAAGCCGGGTACCGAGCGCGGTGCCGGTGAGTTTGAGGAAATCTCCTGGGATGAGGCTATCGGTACCCTGACTCAGCGGCTCGCCCACATTCGTGCCACGGACCCCAACAAACTCGCCTTTTTTACTGGCCGAGACCAGATGCAGGCACTGACCGGCCTTTGGGCGCAGCAGTTCGGTACGCTCAACTGGTCTGCCCATGGCGGCTTCTGTTCGGTGAATATGGCCACCGCGGGCCTGTATATGTTGGGGCATGCCTTTTGGGAGTTTGGCGACCCGGACTGGGAGCGCACCAAGTACTTCATGCTTTGGGGGGTGGCTGAAGACCATTCTTCCAATCCCTTGAAGATCGGACTAGAGAAACTCAAGCGTCGCGGCGGTAAATTCGTCGGCATCAATCCGGCGCGCACCGGCTATCAGGCTATTGCGGACGAGTGGGTGCCAATCAAACCGGGCACTGACGGATTGCTGGCACTCTCCATGGTGCATGTACTCTTGCAGAACGAACAGTTCGACTGGGATTTTCTCCTGCGCTACACAAATGCACCCTTCCTCGTGGTCAATACCCCCGGTAAAAAGGGTGATGGCCTGATTCTGCGGGATGCCGAAGGGCATCCCATGATTTGGGACCTCAAAAAAGAGGCTTTCGCCAACGGGATGGAAGCCGGTTCCACTGGCGCCCTCTTTGGCGCGTATAGCGCGCCAGACGGGAGACCCGTGCGCACCGTTATGTCCGTGCTCGCTGAGCGTTATCTGGACGATCGCTTTTCGCCCAAAAATGCCAGCAAGATTACCGGGATTCCTGCCGAGACCATTGAGCGTCTGGCTCTGGAAATGGCCCATGTGGCCTTCAAGGAGAGCATTGAAATCGAAGTGGAGTGGACCGACTGGGCGGGTCGCAAACACGACAAATTCATCGGGCGCCCGGTGTCCATGCATGCCATGCGCGGTATCTCTGCCCATTCCAACGGTATGCAGTCGGCTCGCGCTATCCATCTGCTCCAGGTTTTGCTGGGCACCATCGATTGCCCCGGCGGCTTCCGTTCCAAAGCGCCGTACCCAAAGCCGGTACCACCACCCAACAAGCCAGCCCAACACAGCGCACCCAATACACCGCTCAAGTCCTTGCCGCTGGGGTTCCCCACGGCACCGGAGGATTTGGTCATCGACGAAAATGGCCAACCCAAACGCATCGATAAGGCGTATTCGTGGGAAGCACCGATCGCCAACCATGGCCTGATGCACATGGTAATCACCAACGCGGTCAACAAAGACCCCTATGCTATCGACACGTTGATTTTCTTCATGGCTAACATGAGTTGGAACTCCACCATGAACACGGCTAACGTGCAGGAGATGCTTAAATCTAAGGACGACGATGGCGAATACAAAATCCCCTTCCTCGTGGTCGTGGATGCCTTCCATTCCGAAATGGTCAATTTCGGCGATCTGATTCTGCCCGATACCACCTATCTGGAGCGCTACGACGCCATTTCTCTACTTGATCGCCCTATTTCGGAGCCGGATGCCATTTGTGACTCCATTCGTCATCCCATTCTCCAGCTCGACCGTAACGTGCGGCCCTGGCAGGAAGTGATGGTGGATATTGCTGGTCGTCTCAAATTTCCGGCATTCACCAAAGAGAATGGCGAGCCCCGATTTACAGACTATAAAGACTTCATCATCAACTATGAGCGGGCGCCGGGTATTGGCTTCCTGGCGGGTTGGCGCGGCACGGATGGTAATAGCCATCTGCGTGGCGAGCCGAACCCCAACCAGTGGGATCGGTATATCGAAAATCAAGGGTTCTTCAAGTATCACCTGCCGGAATCCATGGCCTTTTACCGCTTTGCCAACAAGGATTATCTGGAGCTGGCGCAGCGCGTTGGCTTCAATCCGACGGCTGATCCTATTGTTATCGAATTGTATTCTGAGACTTTCCAGCGCTTCCGTTTGGCGGGACAGGGGCTTTACGATGGGCCGCAACCCAAAGATCCGGTGGATCGCGAACGTCTGGCAACCTACTTCGATCCGTTGCCCGATTTCTATGAGCCTTTAGAACAGCAGCGCATCGATAAGAAGGAATATCCTTTCTACGCCGTCAACCAGCGGCCGATGATGATGTATCACTCCTGGGACAGCCAGAATGCCTGGTTGCGTCAGATCATCGCCCAGAACTACCTCTATATGAATCGTCAGCGCGGCCTGCAGATGGGTATCGAGGACAAAAGCTGGGTTTGGGTAGAGAGTCACAACGGTAAGATTCGTGTGCAGGTCAAGCTCATCGAAGGCTGCCAGGCAGATACGGTGTGGACCTGGAATGCCATTGGCAAGCAA
Organism: Pseudomonadota bacterium; assembly: GCA_021840785.1. The sequence continues at coordinate 9,059 of JAKBXD010000004.1, read as the reverse complement.
TCAGGCGCCTGGGGATTGAAACCAGAGGCTGCCGAAGCGACTCGTGGCTTCCTGATGAACCATCTCATTTCCGAACTGCTGCCAGCCAAGCAGGGTGAAAGGCGTCTGACGAATTCCGACCCAATCACCGGTCAGGCTGCTTGGTATGACCTGATGGTCAAGATCTATCCGGCAGCACCGGGAGAAGAGGGCACCTGGCCGGTATTTCCAACCATAAAGCCTCTCCCCGGAGACACCCCTGCCCCTGATGTGCTGCGTTATCACACCCACAGGCCCGTCAACCTGAAATCCTGAGGCGCCAAGGAGAATGCCATGAGACTCGGTTTGGTCATTGATCTGGACACTTGCGTAGGTTGCCATGCCTGCGCAGTGGCCTGTAAGGAATGGAATACCAGCGGTACGACAGCGCCGTTGACGGACTACGACCCCTATGGCGCCAAGCCTTCGGGCGTATGGTTCAACCGCATCCGTCACTTTGAAGTGGGCGATTACCCCCACAATAAAACCATTAATTTCCCCATGTCCTGCATGCACTGCGAGAACGCTGAATGTGTGACCGTGTGTCCGACCGGAGCCTCCTACAAACGCGCCGAAGACGGTATCGTACTGGTCGATCAGAGTAAATGTATGGGCTGCAATTACTGTTCCTGGGCCTGTCCTTATGGCGCCCGCGAACTGGATCGTGTCTCCGGCACCATGAAGAAATGCACCCTTTGCATCGACCGCATTTACGACATGGAGATTCCGGAAGAAGAACGGCAGCCCGCCTGTGTGCTGACCTGTCCGGCACACGCCCGTATGTTCGGCGACGTGGACGATCCGGAAAGCCCGGTGAGCCGGGCGGTACGCGACCGAGGTGGTTACCAGCTTATGCCCGAGCTTGATTACAACCCCACAAATCACTATTTGCCCCCCCGTGTCCACGCCCCCATCCCGACCGAAGAGCTCAAGAAAAAGGCTGTTCGCAAGATGAAGGAGTGGGTCAATCGCGTGGTTGAGCGTTAAGGAAATCCCATGCATCCGGCTCTCGCAGTTATATTCCTGACCCTGTTCTCCGGCGGCGGTTTTGGCATCATGGCCCTCACGGCCATCGTCAATGACTTCCAGATTGATGGAGGTCTTAATCCGTTGCAGACGGTGGTCGCGGTGATTCTCTCCCTTGTTTTCGTCAGCATCGGGATGTTGTCCTCCACCGCCCATCTCGCGAATCCCAAGAATGCCTGGCGGGCTTTTACCCGCTGGCGTACTTCCTGGCTGGCACGGGAGGGCGTTTTTGCGGTGCTCTATTATCCATTCGCGGTGCTCTATCTGGGCTGGGTTTTCTTCACCGGCGGTACTCATGATACTGCGGGGCTGATTCTGCTGAATCTGGCTGGGGTGGTCGGGCTGGTGACCATTTTCTGCCAAGGCATGATTTACGCGGTATTGCGTACGATTCGTCAGTGGAATACAGCGCTGGTCCCCGCCAATTTTTACGCCATGGGCCTAGCTATCGGTGCTACGGTGTTGGCCGCGGAGCGAGTTATTATGGGTGCTCCGGCGGACACTCTGGTGGGCATCGCTCTGGCCTTGCTGGCTGCGTCCGCCGTTATGAAAGGAATCTATTATTTCTGGATTGCTCGTCCAGGCGGACCGACCATACGTACCGCCATCGGTTTCAATCGTTCTACCGTGCGCATTCTGGAACAGGGACATACCTTTGGTACCTTCCTGACGGAAGAGTTCGGACATACCTTGCCGAAGGCTAAAGCGCGGAGCATCAAGGTCATGATGTTTGTCTGTGCCTTTGTCATTCCTATTGCCGCACTGATGATCAGTTTGGCCACCGGAGAGCCGGCCTTCGCCTGGATTGCCGTTCTGTCGGTCATCTTCGGAATCGGTGTGGAGCGCTGGCTGTTTTTTGTCGAAGCGCAGCATGTGGTCAACCTCTATCATGGTCGCCAGCAATGTTGAACTCGGTCTTAAAGGAGGTCTAGTATAGATTTTCGAGGGAGAAATCTCCAAGGAGTGGAAGGCATGTTGCAGAGGTTCCTTGCAGAACCGATACGGGAATCCGCATTGGCGGACCAGTTCGGCCGGTATGTCACCTATCTGCGAATTTCGGTGACTGAGCACTGCAACTTTCGCTGTAATTATTGTTCTCCTGAAGAGGGGACCCCCTTCTTCGCGCGGGACGATCATCTTCAGGCAGAAGAATATGATCGCCTGATTCGTGTCTTCAGTGGGCTCGGCGTCCGCCATATGCGGTTTACGGGTGGCGAACCGCTCATTCATCCGCAGATTCTTTCTCTCGTCGGCTCCGCACGTCGTCACGGTGTGGGCAAGATCAGTATCAGCACAAATGGGTTACTGTTAGGGCGTCACGCAGAGGCTCTGCGTCAGGCAGGCGTCAATAATTTAAATATCAGTCTCGACAGTCTTGATCCTGAAGTCTTTGCACGGGTGACCCGGGGTGGTGACTTGCAGCGTGTGCTGAACGGTATCGAAGCAGCTATTATCGCGGAAATTCCACGGATTAAGCTTAATGTCGTACTGCTTCGCCAGGATAACGGAAATGACCTGCCCGCACTGGTGGAGTATGCGATACAGCGCGGTATCGACATACGCTTTATTGAAACCATGCCCTTGGGCGAGGCCGGGGCGGGTGCCCAGGACGTGCAATTTTTGAGCGCCGCGGAGGCACAGCAAGTCGTAGAGCAGCAATTTGGTCCACTGCAACTCGTGACCAGGCCTGCGGATAATGGCCCGGCCCGTCTTTATCAGCTTCCGGCGGTGCGCTCCCAGGTGGGTTTTATTACCCCCATCAGCGATAATTTTTGTGCAACTTGTAACCGGGTACGCCTCACGGCGGCGGGGCGCCTGGTGCACTGTCTGGGGCAGGATAACGGATTGGAACTTTTGCCCCTTATACGGGGATCGAATAGTGACAGGCAAATTGCCGAGGCCATTATTCAGGGTATCTGGCGCGATAAACCGGAGCGGCATCAGTTTGTAAATGACCCGAGCCGTTCTGCGAGGGTGTTCATGATGCGACTCGGGGGGTAGCCTTTGAGGTTATGATGTTGCCGGTAACTGGTGCTACACGCTGTGCGGAGCATCGTGTAGACTGCTCAATTCACCTTTCTTTCATGTAAACGAGCGACACATGTACGGTTTTCAAGAAATCACCGCAGATCAGCTTAATACCTTAGCGGAACAGGGGAGTGTGTTCACCTTGATTGATGTGCGCTCGCCCAGCGAAGTTGCCCGGGGGGTCATCAATGGTGCCAAACACCTGCCCTTGCACCTATTGCCCATGTCACTGCAGCATCTGGATAAATCGCAACCGGTCATTTTTTACTGCCTGAGCGGTGGGCGCTCGGCACAGGCAGCGGCCTTTGCCGCGGCACAGGGTTTCGGGCAAGTGCTTAATTTACACGGAGGAATATCCGCCTGGGCCAATCGGGGCTTTCCTATTGTACAGCTGTCGGATCAATAAGGATATTCTAAAATAGGGGTGCTTAATCATCAAATCAAAATATTTGCCTTGCTGTTCATGCCGTTCCTGATAGAGTCTTGCAAGTGGTTTTTTATGCATTATAACTGAGGAGGTTAACTCATGGTACAAGAAGACAAGATACTCGACGCCCGCGGACTGAATTGCCCGCTGCCGATTCTCCGCACCAAGAAGGCACTTGGTGAACTGACCTCCGGACAGGTCTTGAAGATTGTCGCTACTGATCCAGGCGCCGTAAAGGACTTCGAAGCATTTGCCAAGCAGACCAAGAATCCCCTGCTGGAGCATGCGGAAGCAGCTGGCGAGTTCATCTTCTTTATCCAGAAGGCCTAAATTTAACAAGGTTGGGGAGTGAAGCCCGACCGGGAGCACAAAGCAATGGACGAGAAAAAATTAGCAATTATTGCCACGAAGGGCACTTTGGACTGGGGTTATCCGCCCTTCATTCTGGCATCTACCGCAGCAGCGCTCGGCTATGGAGTGGAAATATTTTTCACCTTCTACGGCTTGCAGTTGTTGAAGAAGGATTTGGGCCATCTGCGCGTGAGTCCGCTCGGGAATCCCGCAATGCCCATGCCGATACCGATGCCGACGCTGATGATGGTGCTTCCGGGCATGGAAGGAATGGCCACTTCCATGATGAAGAGCAAAATGAAGGCCAAGGGTGTTGCCAGTCTTGAAGAACTGCGTGGGCTCTGTGTTGAAGCGGAAGTACGGATGATCGCCTGTCAGATGACCGTTGATCTTTTCGAGTTTGATACGACCGATTTTATTGACGGAATTGAACTTGGTGGCGCTGCCTCGTTCTTTGAGTTTGCCGGAGAGTCTGATATCACGCTCTTTATGTGAGCTTACCGATCTGCACTGCAACAGGTATGACGTATTAATTGCTAGCGAGGAGCGAGTAAATGGCGACTTACGCTGAGATGAAGGAGATGTTTGACGAAGTCCGCGCGGATTTTCGTTATGACCATGAACTCAATGGATGCTTGAATTGTGGCATTTGTACGGCTACCTGCCCGTCTGCGCAGTTCTATGATTACAGTCCGCGCGAGATCGTCCAGTTGCTGTGGACCGAGAATGTCGAGCAAATATATGACGTGATGCAGGAGAAAATCTGGGCTTGTGCACAGTGCATGACCTGCGCGGCACGTTGCCCATTCAAGAATTCCCCTGGCGGGCTGGTCATGATTCTGCGCGAAGTGTCTATTCGTCATGGCATGCAGTCGGCGAAAGATGTGCTGCGGCCCTTCGGCCGTGTCATGCTCAAGCTGATCACCACGGGCAACCAGCTGTCCCCGGATATGATTCAGCCCGATCACTTCCCCGACTGGGGCCCCAATATCCAAAAGGTGGAAGGTGATCTGCGGATCCTGCGTAAGGCCATCCCGGTGCGCACCTTGCAGACTGTGGAAACGGCGTGGGAAGTATCGTTGAAGACATCCGTAGAGATGTACACCATCTGGGAAATGACGGGTGTGCTTAAGTCATTGGAAACTATGGACGAAAATCTGTTCGATGTTATCGAGGACTTCATTGACGAGAAGCGCGAAGATTACGAAGACTGGCTTGAGAGTCAGAGTGATAAGGACTGAGGAGACCATCATGAGCGACAACAGCACGCAGCAGGGCGTAGCGGGTCACGGCGCCTTTTTTCAGGATACGAATCTTTCGGCGAACGAAGCTGAGGCGGCTACGGCCTGGGTGCGTAATCATGTTGACCGGCGCACGGTGGACCTGGGTGAGCGGATGGACGACATTCGCGATCACATGTGGGAACTGGAGAAGGAAGGCGAGATCATCGTCCATCGCATCACCGACGATCATAAGGCGGTTGAGGTGGATACGTTGTTTGGCTGGAAAAAACGGGTTCCCACCAACAACCTCTGGCATCACAAAAGCTGTGGTCAGTGCGGTAATATCCCCGGCTACCCCACCAGTCTCATGTGGTTCATGAATCACCTTGGGGTCGATTACCTGGACGAAACCGATCAGACCTCCTGCACCGCCTGGAACTACCACGGTTCCGGCATCGGCAACGTTGAATCCCTCGCCGCCGTTTTCCTGCGCAACTTCCATCAGGCCTATGTCTCCGGCAAACAGCACGGCTTCGAGAATGGCCACTTCTTCCCTCTGGTCCACTGTGGCACCTCCTTCGGCAATTACAAGGAAATCCGCAAGTATCTGATCGAATCCGCTGAACTGCGCGAAAAGGTCAAGAAGATCCTGGGCAAGCTTGGCCGTCTGGTCGACGGCAAGATCGTCATCCCCGAAGAAGTGGTGCACTACAGTGAATGGCTGCACGTTATGCGTCACCGCATTGCCTCGGAGATGCAGGTGGTCGACATGAGCAACATTCGCGTCACCGTCCATGCCGCCTGTCATTACTACAAGATGGTGCAGGAAGACGCCGTGTACGACAACGCGGTGCTCGGCGGCAATCGCACAGCGGTCGGCACCTCCGTCGCGCAGGCCCTGGGTGCGCAGGTTATCGACTACTCCACCTGGTACGACTGCTGTGGCTTTGGTTTTCGCCACATCATTTCCGAGCGTGAGTTCACCCGCAGCTTCTCCATGAATCGCAAGATCAAGGTGGCCCGGGAAGAAGCCAAGGCCGACGTCATGATCGGCATCGACACCGGCTGCATCACCACTCTGGACAAGAACCAGTGGATCGGCAAGGCGCACGACATGAATTACTCCATGCCGATCATCGCCGACGTGCAACTCGCGGCGCTCGCCTGTGGCGCCGATCCCTTCAAGATCGTCCAGTTGCAGTGGCACGCTTCACCCTGTGAAGACCTGGTCGAAAAAATGGGCATCAGCTGGGATAAAGCCAAGGCCGATTTCCAGGAATATCTCAAACAGGTGGAACAGGGTAATGTGGAATACCTCTACAACCCCGAACTCGCCACTAATCAAAATATTAATATGAAAGCGAGCGCTTAAGGAGGAAGTTCAGTGAGTGCACAAGATACAGTTTTAGTCGTAGGTGCGGGTCCAGCCGGTTTGTCGGCAGCAGCCACCATCGCATCGATGGGTAAAAAGACGGTCATTGTCGAAAAAGAAGATATTCTTGGTGGCGCTCCCATCATCTCGGGCTACGCCAAACTGGTACCGTCGGGCGAATGGGCTAAAGATGCCATCGGCCGTATGGTCAGCCGTGTGGAAGGCGACGGGAACGTCAGCATCCACAAGTCTGCTAAAGTCACGCAGGTGGCGGGCGAAGCCGGTAACTTTACAGCTACCCTGAGCAACGGCGATAAAGTCGAAGCGGGCGCAATCATTCTTGGCACTGGATTCACCCATTTCGACTCCATCAACAAGCCGGAATGGGGCTTCGGCACATACGAGGACGTGCTTACCACTACCCAGATGGAGCAGATGGTGAGTGCGGGTCAGATTCGTTGCCCCTCCGATGGCCGAGTTCCAGAGCGTGTGGCTATTCTGCTTTGCGTCGGTTCGCGTGACCGCCAGATTGGTCGTGAATGGTGCTCCAAGATCTGCTGCACCGTTTCCACCAACTTGGCCATGGAGATCAAGGAAATTTCTCCGAGCACTGACGTGTTCATTTATTACATGGACATCCGCACCTTCGGCCTTTATGAAGACAAGTTCTACTGGAAGAGCCAGGAAGAGTACAAGACCAAGTTCGTCAAGGCGCGTATTGCCGAGGTCACCATGTCTCCCGATGGCCGTTTGCTGGTCAAGGGTGAAGATACTTTGGTCAAACGTCCGATCGTCATTCCGATGGATCTGGTCGTGCATGCCATCGGTATGGATCCCAACACCTTAAATCCAGAAATCGCCAAGACCTTTGGTATCGGTCTGGAAAAGCATGGATTTATCGATCGTGCGGAACAGTACACGAATAGCCAGGGCACGACACGCAAGGGTATCTACGTGTGTGGCGCGGCGACCGGCCCAGAAGACATTGATACATCTATCGCGCAAGGCCAGTCCGCCGGTGCGCGGGCGGTGGCGGATCTCTACGGACAACAGAAAGTTGCCAGCTGACATCTACCACAACGGGAACGCAGAGCATATCGTTCCCGCCTCGCTGCCGATCAATCTCGATAAGGGGCTGCTCAACCAATCCTTTTATGAGCTTGAAGCGGCATTTGAGGGACAGCAGGGCCTTGCTGCCCTGGTGAGTAGTCTGGCAGAGAAGACGGCGAGTTTTCGTCATCTTCTCCTGGAGGACCAGCAGCCGCTGACCGATGCGCGAATGGCGCATCTCGTTGAACAGATGTTCACCGCGAGACGCAAAATCTGGCCGGTTATAGAGGAGCAGGGCGCTGCGCGAGTGGGTGAAGTGATGCGCGATTTGCTGGGCGGTCACGGCGATCTGGCACAGCGCATGATGCGTTTTGAAGAGGCTTTACCTGCTACAGGAAAGGCGAAACGCGTTATCAGGGATATGGGGGCCGAAGTTTTACACTTCAGCGATCCCGAGCGGTATCCGCTGATGACGCGTTGGGTTTGGGATCAAAGTACGAATTCAGGCGCAGTGCGGGAATTCATCCGCGGCGGCGACTACCTGACTGATTTCCCTTTCGGTGAAAGTCCGGAAATGTTTGAGGGCCTGCGCCAGTGGATGCGGGAGGCGCTCTTGGAGTTAGGGGTGTATCGTGATGTACCTTATATGGTTGATATCATCCTGGCCCACCAGTATTCGCAATACGTGCGCGCTATGGCAGAAGGCTTTTTGCGTTCCGATTTTGGCGGCCAAACAGATTTTACGGAACAGATCCGTAAGTTGCTGGGCGTAGAGGTACACCGGCGAATGGGTGGTTCTCGTATCAAAAGAGACGACATTCATTAATGAATTAGGGTATAGGAGCAGCTATGGCTATTCATGAGAAAACACTGATCGATCCCGATCGGATTTTGCAGCACGATCACCTGGTGGTGGATGGGGTGGATGTTTCCGGTTCCTGGAACACCATGATTACACCGCGGACGCTGACGGACTACGAAGAGCATTTTGAAGAGATCATCCAGAGTTACAGCGGCGGTGAGAACGTGCATCGCTGCTGGCAGTGCGGCTCGTGCACAAATTCCTGCACCATGTATGCGCAGAATGTGGATTTTAATCCGCGTTACTGGATTTATCTGATTCGTCTAGGGCTGAAAGCCGAGTTGATAAAAGATAAGGACATCATCTGGCAGTGTGTTTCCTGCAATAAATGCACCAATATATGTCCCAAGGATGTCCGTCCTGAAGGGGTTATGAAAGCAACGGCGCATTGGTTGGAAGATAACGGCTTAACCCCGAAGACGTTGTCGACGCATTTTGATGAGGAGTTCACCCATCAGTGCATCGAATTCGGGCGCATAGAAGATACCGAAGTCATGGTGGGATTCTTCAAGCGCTCCGGCCAGCCCCTGGTTCAGGCCTGGATCGTGGAATTTGGCAAGCGTCTGACTAAGCACATGCCCTTGGGTCAGTTGGCCAAAATGGGAATGAATGTGGTGTTCCGTCCGAAGACCAAATCCTGGGGCAAAACCGGTGAAGTCCTCGCCGAATATGTGAAGGCACAGAAGGAGGCTGCTCATCATG
>JAKBXD010000116.1 GCA_021840785.1 Pseudomonadota bacterium | reverse complement strand
CTGGTTTCATGGGAGGCGACCCGCAGTGTCAAACCGTCCGCTGATCGATCTTCTTACGGACAGCCTCGCCGACCTGACCGAGGCTGAGCGCAGCGACGCGATGCGCCGGTTCGAGGCGATCCGTCCTCATGTTCTGCACGGGGTCTCCCTCGCCGAGGTGGCACGGAATGGCGGTCTTCCTTTACGCAGCCTGCAGAGGTGGTCGGCACGTTACCGGGCGGCCGGTATCTCGGGTCTCGCACGCTGTCGGCGTGAAGCAACCGAGATCGTTCACGCCCTGCCTTCAAAATAATCACACAGAACCAATCGCCACATCCCCGCCTTCCCAAAAGCCAACAGAACAAAAGGCCCGCGTCTTTCACCGGATGCTTACGACGCTCTGCCCTCCGTAAGAGTGATCGACCCATCCCGTTAACCGGATATTTCATTTTTTATGCCATAATGTATAAAATTGATAAGGAATACACTAATGATAAAATTGCATGATTATTCAGATTTTTGTGTTGAGTACACAATATGACTGAAGTCAATTATACTTTAGAAGACGAAATTATAACAGAATTTCGTGAACTAATCTACAATGGCGCTGTCGACGGTGATACCTTAGCCGCAATAGCTGATTTTGAATTTAATGTTGGTCATAGGACAAACGCCGCAATCCTTTATCGACATGCCATACAGACCGGCACCACACACGAAATCTTTGACCGACTGGCACGTGCGACTTTTCCCGGTGACGACTACCGCACCCACCTCTCTTTCATTCACGAATCTTTGCGCCCAAAAACTTACCTGGAAATCGGCATTTGTAATGGGGATACTCTTGCCCTCGCCCAGCCGCCAACCCAAGCGATCGGGATCGATCCCGCGCCCCGCCCAGCGAGCGTACGCAACTACACCGCGCCAACTACTATCCACGCAATGACCAGTGACGACTTTTTTTGTAACGTTGCTGATGGCGCGATAGCTCTCGATAGTAGTATTGACCTTGCCTTCATTGACGGCCTCCATCACTTCGATCAGGCTCTTCGCGATTTCATTTCGGTCGAACGTCACTGTCACGCCCGCTCAGTCATCTTGCTCCACGATACAATGCCTGTGGCCGCCTTGCCGGCGTCCCGCACTCGGCTCACCCACCACTGGTGTGGAGACGTCTGGCAGATTGTGCCATGCCTGCGTAAATATCGTCCAGACCTGACTATCATCACAATCCCGACTTATCCCTCTGGCCTAACGATAGTCATGGGCCTCGATCCTTACTCAACCGTATTAAACGACTGTATCGCCGAGGCAATCGACGTCTTTGCGATTTCGAACCCTACCGAAAGTTCGGAGGGCCCTTGGCACGACATCTCCGCGGCCTGCGATCATATAATCAACGAGCCTGCCGCCGCGCTAAATGCGATCCAAACCTGGATGCAGTCAGCCTCCTAGGTGTTTGATCCCGTCTTTTGATGGTGCAGTTTTCTCGCGGGAATGGAGGGAGGCACTATGGGCCAGATTCAGCATGGGAGCGCCACAACGACAGCGGCGGTCCGTCGAGCGATACAACATAGTCAAGAGAGCTGAAATGGACCCGGGAAATGGGACCGGATGAGAGATAGTGTCTCCGTTCGTATTCGCAAACGAACTGAATCATCACCCGCTGAAATCGCTCAACTATCTTTTGAGATCAGAATCTGAAGCATGAAACTCGTCATTTCCCACTTTTTTAACGAAGAGTTCCTACTGCCTTGGTGGCTCAAGCATCATCGGGAAATATTCGATCATGGAGTCCTGATAAACAACCACTCGACCGATCGATCGGTCGAGATTTGTCGCGAATTGGTTCCAGACTGGGAAATCGTGACCAGCAATAATAAGTACTTTTCAGCGTTGAAATGCGACTTCGAAGTCATGCAACACGAGGCGAGGTATCACGATGCATGGAAGATTGTACTGAATACCACCGAATTTCTTGTCGGTCACGAACTTGATGCGGTAATTGAGAGCACCGAATCTCAAAACTTTCTCGGCGTGTACATTCCTGGCGCGGCAATGATTGACAATATCCCCGATATGCCCCTTGAAGGAAACGCGCCCTTGGTAGCGCAGAGATTTCACGGCTTCTGGGAAAGTGAGTTGCCGGTCGAAAGAGTTAAGTATCCGTGGTTCTTCCCACGAGCGCGTACCCGGCTCCTGCACAGATACGCGTTCGGCGCCTACACGCCGGGGCGCCACAGCTCAATGCTTCCTCGACTGGCACTAGCTGCGAACACCCAACTGGGAATCTGGTGGTATGGTTACAGCCCCTGGACACCGGATTTTGTCGCTCGGAAAACACAAATCCAGGCCACAATGGATCCGCTCGACAAGAGTGTGGGCTTTGGGATTCAACACATCGCAACCGAACATGACCAGCAGATGCGGCACAAAACGCTCTTGCAATTTGCCCATGATCTGAGAGCCCGAATCTGAATGGTAATGTGGCTATCGGTTGCGTGTGATTTTCCTTGTGAGCAGGCAGATATGGGCAAGGAAGAGCCATGCGGTGGCGCTGGTAACGGTAGCCTCGTCACTGAAGTGGACCCTTTGGTGTGGACCACTGGGGGCGGGATTTAAGATGGAAGCTGGTCTGTTCTGATCTCCCAAAGGGCTATCAAGCTACCTGCTGTTATTGTGGCTGTGGAGATGTGGGCAACGCGGCAGCGTTGTCCAAGCTTCTCCGCGGGAGAAGCATCATATCCACGGCCGTCGGCGGTAGAACGCCGACCATTGCTTCGCGCCACACCGCCATCTTCGGCGATCGCTTCGTAAGGGCCCTGGCGGCCTGATGTTCAACCGCCGCCCATACACGGAATTCCTGACACTGCCCCTCCAAGGCAATCTTCGCCTTCAGCGCCGCCTCAATCTTCCGTCTCGTCTTGCTCATGTTCCGCTCCGTCTATCAGGACAAAACGGCCAATTTCCAACTTAGCCCCCGGTCCCATTTCCAGGGTCCACTTCACATCGCGGCCGGATAGCGCGACATGGTTCTATTCTCTGTTCCTGCGTCGATTGGGTCAAAAAAATGAAAGCGGTTCTGCTTGCGGGTGGTCTTGGGACACGTCTGTCGGAAGAGACGGTGACAAAGCCGAAGCCAATGGTAGAGATCGGCGGCAAGCCGATGCTATGGCACATCATGAAGATTTATTCGGCACACGGTGTGAATGATTTCATCATATGTCTTGGTTACAAAGGCTACGCGATCAAGGAATATTTCCATAGCTATTATCTGCATGCCTCCGACGTCACCTTCGATATTCGTAATAATACGATGGAGGTGCATCGCGCGCAGTCCGAGCCCTGGCGGGTGACGCTGGTGGACACCGGTGAGGAAACGATGATCGGGGGGCGGATCAAACGAATACTTCCTTATATTGGGTCAGACGAGGCTTTCTGCCTGACTTATGGCGACGGCGTCGCTAATGTGGATATCACTGGCTCCATCGCGTTTCATCAGCGGCACGGGCGGCTTGCGACAGTGACGGCGGTACAGCCCCCAGGGCGCTTCGGCGCGTTGGCGTTGGACGGGACCCGGGTGGTCGGTTTCCGGGAGAAGCCTGAAGGTGACGGGGGCTGGATCAACGGCGGATTCTTCGTTCTGTCGCCGAAGGTCGGGAAATATATCGAGGGTGACAGTACGGTGTGGGAACGCGAGCCGATGGAACGGCTGGCGGACGACGGGCAGATCTCTTCCTGGTTCCATCATGGCTTCTGGCAGCCGATGGATACTCTACGAGACAAGATGCACCTGGAGGCGCTGTGGTCCTCGGGGAATGCGCCCTGGAAAATCTGGTAACTCCTGAAGGTAGAACTATGAGGATCCTTATTACTGGCAATATGGGCTATGTCGGTCCGGTACTCACGCGGTTTCTTCGACAGCACCGCCCGGATGTCGAACTTGTTGGCTACGACGCTGGATTTTTCGGACACTCGCTGACTGGCGCTGAAACGCTACCCGAGGTGCATGTCTCGCGCCAGTATTTCGGCGATGTACGGGCGTTTCCCCCGGAGCTGCTGAATGGGGTCGATGCGGTGGTGCATCTGGCTGCGGTTTCAAACGATCCTATGGGCAAGGAGTTCGAGACCGTTACCGAGCAGATCAACCAGCGTGCCTCCGTCCGGCTGGCGCAAATGGCAGCGGAGGCAGGGGTGCGAAACTTCGTGTTCGCTTCCAGTTGCTCGATGTATGGGCTGGCTGATGGCGGGGCCCGGCGGGAGACGGATCCGACCAATCCGCTGACGGCCTATGCGCGTTCGAAGATCGGCACCGAAGATGACGTGCGTGGGGTCAATCTGGGCGGGATGGTGTTCACCTCACTACGGTTCGCGACGGCGTGCGGCATGTCGGACCGGCTCCGTCTGGACTTGGTGCTGAACGATTTTGTTGCTTGTGCAATGACAAGCGGCGAGATCACTGTGCTGAGCGACGGGTCCCCATGGCGGCCGCTGATCGACGTGGAGGATATGGCGCGGGCGATTTCCTGGGCCATCGAGCGGCGGCGCGATCAGGGCGGCGCATTTCTGGCAGTGAACGCGGGCCGGGATGAGAACAATTACCAGGTGAAGGACCTGGCGATCTCGGTGGTGAAGCAGTTACCAGGAGCCACGTTTTCAATCAACACCAACGCGCCACCGGACAAGCGATCCTACAAGGTCGATTTCACTCTGTTCAAGGAACTGGCACCTGAATTCATTCCGCAAGTGTCGCTCGACCAGTCTATCGAACGACTGATCGCCGGGTGCCGGCGGATGAATTTCTCCGATCCGGATTTCCGAAACTCCCAGTTTATGCGACTGAACACGCTTAGAGGGCATATTGCCGCGGGAAGGCTTGGGTCAGACCTGCGCTGGCGAGGGGATCGAGTGAATGAAGTTTCATAAGACACCGTTGGAAGGCGCCTATTTGATCGAACTCGAGAAGCGTGGCGATGAGCGTGGATTTTTCGCACGCTTCTTCTGCGAGAAGGAGTTCGGTGACGCTGGGCTGGAAACCCGGTTCGTGCAGATCAACAACTCGACCAGCGCCGTCAGGGGGACCATCCGCGGCCTGCACTATCAATTGCCGCCACACGCGGAGGTGAAGGTGATGCGGACTATCCGCGGGGCGATGTACGACGTGATCGTGGATTTACGCCGTAATTCGCCGACCTTCGGCAAGTGGTTCGGCGCCGAACTGAGCGCGGAAAACCGGCTGATGGTCTATGTCCCGCGCGGGTTCGCCCACGGGTTTCTGTCCCTGACTGATGATGTCGAGGTGATTTACATGTCAAGTGCGTTCTATGCGCCGGGGCAAGAACGTGGGCTGCGTTTCGATGATCCGGTGGTGGGCATCAAATGGCCTGTGGCGCCAAAGGAGGTTTCGGAGAAGGATTGTCGATGGCCAGACTTGGACCCAGCCCTGCATGCGGTCGACCTGACAGGGGGGGGAGCGTGAAAATCCTCGTCATCGGCGGGTCTGGTTTTCTGGGGAAGCATGTTGTTGCGCATTTCCAGGCAAAGGGAGACACGGTTCGCACTCTCAGCTACCGGCCGGTGCGGCATGATGTGTTCCTGGACGATTTCCAGGAGTTGTTGGCCCGTGGCGGTCTGGATGCCGTGATCTATGCCGGCGCGTCACAGACCGGGAGGGATGATGCGGCGGCGATCTACGAATTGTCACTCTCCAATATCGTTCTTCCGGCCTCGATGGCGTCGCTGCTGAGGGAGCATGCGCCAGAGTGCTGCCTGTTGACCTTCGGGACATCCTGGCAGATCGGCGAGCAGGGCGGAGATGAGCCATTCAACGCCTATGCAGCATCGAAGACCGGAGCCGAAGCGATGCTGGCGCATTTCGCGATGAATGGCGTTCGGTCCGCTACGCTGCGGCTGTACGACACATACGGCCCGGGAGATGACCGCAATAAGGTTGTCAACCTAATAGCCGACGCGATCAACGGGCGCAGCGAACTGCCGATGTCCTCGGGCGGGCAGGCAATCGATTTAGTGCACATCCGTGACGTGCTGTCGGCGATCGATGCTACGCTTGGACTGCTACGCGACGAGGAGCCGGGGCGCCATAGGGTATTCGCCGTGCGTTCTGGCCAGCCTGTCACGATCCTAGAGGTACTGGCAGAGTTAAAGCGCGTTGCTGGAATGGAGGATACGTCGTTCATTCGGCCCGGTGTCTATCCGTATCGACCACGTGAGCGGTTCTCGCTGTTTCCGGATACGCCCGGACCAC
>JAKBXD010000115.1 GCA_021840785.1 Pseudomonadota bacterium | reverse complement strand
GACCCCCATGTTCTTATAAAACACCGACGCCGAACTCGAATTCGCGAACATCATGGTCATAACAGACTGCCCAGAAAACACGATGCTTTGCATGGCGGCTCGCGATTTAGCTTCTTGTGCTTTACGGGCGCGCTCGTCTGCTTGCCGGGCGCGCTCTTCTGCTTGTCGTTTTCTTTCCGCTCGCTCAGACGCCCGCTGCTCTTCAGCCTGTTGCCGTACCGTATTAAAATCCTTATGCGGCAAGATGGTAGCGCTAGCGGACCCCTGTCCGGAAATAACCGCCCCCTCGCCGACAGCCGGTGTTCGCGAAAACGCTTGCTTTGCCAGATTATCGACTTTCCCGAGCACATTGGCAAGCTGACTCAATTGCGAAGTGAGACGTGCCACCGCATGCATCGCATGATCGACGTCCGCTTTAAACTTCAGGTTAATGTCGGAATTGGACACGTCCTCACCTCCGAAGTCCACTCATCAACGTACTCACCGCTTGCGAGGCGGCCGACTGTGCCAACGCACTCTGATCTTGCCCGTCCCGCTCGCGGGTGTCATTCCACATTTCATTCAGCCACAGCACTTGTGGCAAAGACAGGTCTTGGATACGGCGATCACTCGGCGGCAGCTTAAATAGCTGGCAAACTGACCACAGGGCTATCAGGTGCGGGTTCTGCTTTAATGACTCCATCTGCTCCATCACTCGGGTTGCGAAAAGTGCCCTCGTAATCCAACATGCGATTTACGAGGTCTTCGATCACCTCCCGCGGCTGCGCTTCTGGTACAAAGCCCGGCGGCGCCTTATCACACAAGGTGCACACCATGCCGATCAAATAGCCATAGTACAGTAACTGGGTGCTCGCTGTACTAGGATTGACTTGCCGATTCAACAGATAATTGGTTTGGTACGCCATCACATCGGCCTCATCGCGAAATGTTGAAACATGGCACGTAAAAATTCCTAGCCCCGGCACGTCCAAATTATACGTGTGGCGCGACGCCAAAATCGCTTGCGCGATCTGCTCATCTTTTAGTTGTAGGGCCATGTGAATCCTCCTCTTAGCGCAAAAAGGCGAGCGCTAACGGCTCGCCTTTCCGTGTTACGACGCATTCAGGAACTGAAATGTCGCCGTCTCGGTCACGTACTGGTTGGCTTGCCACTGTCCATCCAAACTTTGCGGCAAACAGTCATAATAGGTTCGGAGATAGGTCAGCGTCTGCTGATCGAAAATCGAGAATGTGAGATACCCAATAGTCAACGCATTCGGCCCAAATTTTACAAGGCCCAACTGTTCCATAAGCTTCCCAAAGATTGCGAACTTCGTCAAGGATACGGTTCCAGAATAGAGCATAACGTCCTGCTCGGAATAGATGATGGACCCGACTTCAGGAGCCGTCGCCAACTGGAAGTTATGTGTATCAGAAAAACTCTGCACCTTGCCGATGATCTGTCCTTGTGCCACGATATAAAACAGTGGACCCGAAATAATTTGGGGCACTGGATTGACTGCCAAAGGAGTCGTCGGAATCGCTGGCATTGTGTCCCCTCCTTATGCCGACAAACTGATCGGAATGAGAATGTTATTAATCGGGTCCAGCACAGTGATGGTCACCGGCACCATGTAGGCTGTCGACGACTGGGTGGAGACCGCCACATTGGTCAACGCAGCGAAGCCTGCAATAATGCCCGCCGCGACTGCGCTATCCAAAATGTGCGTCGCTTGCGCCACCATCTCCGCGACCGTGACCTGGCCTTGACTGGCCTGGCCGATAAAGTCACTCAAGGCCGCCAACGCTTCCCGCACATAGTCCGCCGAACGCAAGACACTGTATTCCACGTTATATAAGGTGCCCGTCGCCGCCGTCGTCACGCCATGCTCAATACGAAACCCACCCCGCCGCATGGCCACGGTAGGTGCCACGCCGCTACTGGTCAGCAGATCCGCCGTACTGCGCGTGTACACTTGCTCCAAGGCCAAGATGTTAGGCTCTTTATAGGTCATGGGCGTACTCACGGACAGCCCCGCCGCAATGCCCCCATAAAGCGCAGCCAACATATACGGAGGAAACAAGGTATACGTTCCCGTAAAGTCGTTCTGGTAAAAGCCCGGAGCCGCCAACATCCCGCGGTCCGAGTTCAACACCTGCGCACGGCCAATGGTCTGTGTAGGCGTTTCGCCCAACGCTCCCCCATACATGCCCGTCCGATACGCAATACCGCGATTCGCCAAGTTGTGGTTGATGCTATCAAACCACGACTGTACAGCCGCATCGTCGGTCAACGGCACGATAATGTTTACCGGCACATTTTCCAACAAACTCAAGGCATCCTGCCAATCCGCCAACGTGGGCGTCGGGCCTTCAGTGCCACCCGCGAGACTCACCCAGCCAGCCGTCGGAGCCGGTGCATGGGTACTGCCGCTGGCCGCCGCAAACGTTACGTAATTGCTCACGTTTGCATTGACCCAATAAATCACCGCGCCTTGATTGGCCGTCAACGTCGCACTCGGTAGCAGACTCGCAGCCGTCACGGCGTCCAGGTCGGCGGATGGCATCGCGGCGATGCTCTGTCCCAAGATTGTCGCCTGGTAGCCCACTTGCTGGTTCAACTGTGCCGCCAGGGCCTGCACGGTGCTATACGCCGGCAGCGCCAAGTTCCAGTCCAACGACGTCGAGCTATCCGTTTGCCCGCTTACGACAGCGACCAAGTCAGCCCCCGTTGTATTTACCGTCGGCGGCACCGCTCCAGTGGTCGGGACTGTTGTCAATACATACGGGAACGTCGCCGTATTCGCGGCGAACACTTCAAAACCTGACCCGCTGGTCGTGGCATAAATGTTATACGACGTGGCGCCAGGTTCGAGGGTGGCCGTTACCGAGGCGGATCCATTAGCCGTTTTAATCGTAACCAGTGATTCGGAGCTCGGCAGGGATTCCCCAGACGCATTCACAGCAGTCACTTTGGCATAGACGACCGTCCCCGAAGACAACGACCCGCCAGTGCCAGCAGTCATGACCACACCTGTCGGCGGCGTCAACGAATCCGTCACCGTTACCGTGGCGGAGGTGCCGTTGCCCGTATACGCGACAGTCATCACCTGCCCAAGATCCGGCGACGTCAGCAAAAAGTTATCAGGCGTATATTGAACGCTCACGTCCAAGGTTCCCGGCGTTGTCCCATTCACCGCCCGCAACTGAATGCCGTTCGTCCACGTACCCGCATCAGCCGCTGTCGCGACAATCGCGGGATTACCGTTCGCTCCCACCAGCGTCGCCGTGCCAGGCGTCGCTCGATTCACGCGCACGGTATAGACCGTGGTGGCTCCGCCTCCCACTACTGGGTTAAAAGCAAACGCCGCCGCATTGCGCAAATCGCCCCCTTGCAAGGCTTGAATACTCATTGGGCTGTCCCAAACCTGGACGGTTTGTGGCGCAGAGCCTAAGCCCGTTCCTACTAGCGCAAGATTATTCGGCGCCCCCGCCGTAATCGGCGACAGTCCTGCTGTACTGACCGACGTAAACACACCAGGACGCCGAATGACCTGCGATCCAAATACCACCGCCAATGTTTGCCACCACCTAGCCTTGTTAAGGCTTGTTTAAAATTTCTTTTGCAATGCGCGCCGCTTCTCGCCGAATATCCGGCATCATCTCCGCGCCCACATAGCCCGGATGCCACCAACTCGCCGCACGCGACCGCTGCGACATTGTCCGAAAGGTATAGTAGCCCGTTTTGCCTTTAGGCGTCCGGCCACGCTGCAGTCGGGTATACATGCCCGTCACGGGAGGGTCATTCAGCGTCGGGGCCACCCGCTTCGGGGAGTAAACGTCGTCTTCCCGATTCAAAATCCCCGTCCGCTTCACTTCTTGGTAAATTTCATCCGGCATCTGCTGCCGCCAATGAATCGCTTCTTGCACCCGCCGCCGCACATAATGGCGAAACGGCACGATACGATACCACACACGGTAGCGCTTGGAATAGCGATCATGGAGGCCGGTGCCCAGACTTTTTTTCATGTCAAACGGTCCAAAGCCCTTTTCAATGGCGTTCGACCACGGCGCATTCGATTTAATCATGTAGCCGTTCGGCGTTTTTACGACATGCAGGGTTTTCGTGTAGCTTGGCCCGCCTTCGTAGTCTTTCGC
The DNA here is from genome assembly GCA_021840785.1 of Pseudomonadota bacterium. Next base: position 2,114 of record JAKBXD010000115.1, on the reverse strand, counting down.
ATACGCTTTCCAATACGCCAACGTCGCTTTCGCGGCGGCATACGCCTGTTTATTCGTCATTTGCTTGACATTCGGAATGGAGAGGCCAATCGGCTTAGATGCACGTACAGACGAATTATTGGCCAAGGATACTCACCACCGGCGTAAACTGTGTCACGAGACTAAGTTCCCCAAGCGGCACCGTTTGCCCACTCACCACCGCAGTGCCCGTCACACTCGTACTCGTCACCGTTATAGGCGACACCGTTTGTGGCGTCACCGACACGGTGACCGTGCTCACACTGCCATCTGGCGGATTCGGAATCAACACATCGCGGTCATGAATTTGCTGCTGGGCGGAGACCGTCACCGGCAAGCCGTAGTACCACCGCGCCCGCCCTTGATCGACCGGCACCATGCTTTCTTCGCCGACCTCAAACCGGGCATTGGCAAAGCCCGCCGCCGCCAAATTTGCTAAATTGCCGACCAGCAGCGGCATGAGCGTGGTGTACATCAACTCTAACTCCGAGAAGTTATCCACCACTTCCAAATGCACAATGATTTCCTCTTCCAAGATAACTTCGGTCATTCCCGGCGGCGTATTCATCGGCGCGCCCGGCGGCACAAAGGGACCCCCTTGCTCTCCGACATAAAAAGTCGGCTGCGCCGCTTTGCGAATCACCGCCACAATGGGTCGATTGACCGTATCTTGCGGATAACCCATTGTTAAGGCAATTTGTCGGTTCATTTGCGTCCCCAAGGCGGCAAAGGCCGGCTGCATCAGCTCTAAAAGCGCCACCTTCAGGGACAGCATCGGACCCCCGCTACTCTGCATTCACCGCCGCCTCCCGTAACCGCCGCGCAAACTGCTGGCGGTATACGAGCCACCAGTGATCAGGCAGTCGAGCGGTGTCAATAATCCGTGGCTGCGGGAGCCGCAGCCACATTTGATACGTCGGATGGGCCTGAAACCGCACGCCGTAGGTTTCCCCCATCGGAGGCGCATTGCCAACCCAGGTTAAGGTTTGGCCCACAAGCTGATAATCTAAGCCCGGCCGATAAATGACATCCCCATATTGCACGATGTCGATGGCGACAGGAAAATCCCTCACTGTATCTCTACCACGTATAACGTGTTCAAATTGGGTATATGTCACATCGAGCACGACAATTCGGTCGCCCAAGGCCGCACGGCGGTAGGCGGCCACGTCACTCGGTACGGTTGCCACCAAATCTCCGTCTTCTACCTGCCCCACGATGCTAAACGTCATTTCGGGCGTCAGTGTTTGCAAGACAATGCCGGTCAACACTTGCGGCGGTGCCCATACATAGCCTTCGCCAAAACACGTCGGACACATCGGATCCGGTTCGTTAGTTTCATAATTCAATACCACGCCATCCGACTTGCCCCAACATTGGCACAGCAAGGCGGCTTCCCAGGAAACCGCCACGCCGTGCCGATGGAGCATCGCGTTCAGTCGTTCCGGGTGAAAGCGCGGATGGATTTGAATCGGCATCAGTGTTTCACCTCGTTTCGACTAGAGATTCCGATAGACTAAGCCCCCATAGTAGCGCTTCGCCATCGCAATGTAGTCCTTGACTTCCCGCTCGTACACCGAAATGCGCGCACCGAACAATTCTTGCCCACCAATGCTCCGGGCTAACGTAAAGGTTTCGGTCAAGCCATCCGCATTGATCGACCCACTCACCACACCCGGATCAATGGCATCCGACAAGACATGCAGAATTTTAATAGCCGCATTCTTGCCAATCGCCTCAACCAAATCATAAGGAATCGGATTCATCCCGGCGACATAATCCACCCAAATCAACGCCGGCATGTCCCGGAGGAGTCCGTTCGCTAACAAGGGGAGATACATGCCACCGGGGCCTAACATACGCAATTGTTACTCAGGAGTACTCCTGGGCTACGTCATTTCTGCGTAGCTCTTCGGCTTCATCCGTCGCAGACGGTGGGGTTATCACCGAAGACCCGACTATCTCTTCATCCACGTGGGATGGTTGGCGCTGTGGTTCGTGTCAAAGTAACATTTGTTTGCGCGCTAACGCGCGCTGTTTTTGCGCCAGCGGATTTACGGTATCCGCTAAGCTGGGATGCACATACGGCCGCACCG
>JAKBXD010000114.1 GCA_021840785.1 Pseudomonadota bacterium | reverse complement strand
CAAGTAGTGATGAGTAGCAAGGTGAAAATTGCTGGTAAGGATGTCTGCCCAAATGGCGCATCCTCCTTGTAGCTGATCGAAAGACGCGACCGAATCGGCAACTTGTAGTAAGGCGATCGGAGCTCGCGATCGTGCGGACAGTCTCGTGGTCGATATGGTTGTAGCCAGCTTGAGGCACATCCTTTCACCGCGCTCTCCGCCATGTGAAAGGGGGTTTATAGGCCTTTGTCGGCTGGCGCATGATCTTCTTGGGCCCAACTCATCCAGACTCTTGCGAGGCAAGAGCAGGTGACGACATCCGCGCTGGATCGGCATGCAATCTGCCTTCAGGACGCAGTCTGAGTAGCTGGATCTGCTTCGTCCACTTCGGCGCAGTATTTAATGCCGAGAATCCCGTGAACAGTTTCCATGTGCGAATGGACTCTGCCTGATTCAGCCGTCGTTTGCCTCTGCATCGACTGCACTCGCTCCCCTGCGCTGCTCTCTCAATGGCCTCACCATCACCTCCGGCGAAGAAGGCCTTTCCTTGCGCTCGAATCCCATGATCTGCCCAACAAAGCCTCCGGGCTTCGGCACCGGGCACTCTCTCTTGGGCCTCTCTGAACTCATGGAGTGGACGATCCGATCATCTCCCGACAAGACCGGATCTTCCTCGTCCGTCTGCTTTTGCCGCCTTCGCCGCTTGATGGTTCCATCCGGCATCTCGATGGTGTCTGCATACTGCCTCCGATCAACGGGGCACGGCAAGAGATGCGGCGCCGCGACCACCAGGAAAGACACCGCCAATGTCGCCGTGAACAGCGTCCCCGTAGTACGAGATCGGGGGTGCAAGTAATGCATTGCGCTGGTGGAGTGTATTAGACGGGCCGTAGGCGCGAAGATGGGATCACAGAGACGGATGGCCTGCGGGAGAATCCACCGCGGGCGGTGGACTGCTCGATTATTCTGCCGCATCATGACTCTGCCTGCTTAGCATAGGGCTGCACATGACTCGCGCCTGCATTTGCATCTTGAAGCTTCAATTGCACTGGCGACGGTCACGGCCATTCCGAAGAGCTGCTCCAGCCCGCCCGTCCGCGCCGCATACACTTACTTCATTGGAGCTGCTCAAATCCACCGCCGCAAGCCGCCATGGCCGAGACCGTCGTCACATTTCCAGCAGCGGAGGCGTTGCCTACCAACACCTCACCAGAACTCGCGCGTCTGGCTGCAGAAAGCGTGCGGCAATCTGCAAAGCGCACGCGCGAGCTCTTCGCTGCAGACTTTGGCCAGTCGTCAGCGCTGGTCAAGCCGCCACAGCCCGCAGTCGCACCCTCCGACCCACCTTCACCCTACGGCCGCGCCCAGAAAGCCAGCGTTGCCGCCCGGATACGAAATGAGTACGCCGATGTGCGAGAATTGCCGGCAGCGCTGGCCGCAAATCAGGCCAATGCGCAAGCTGGCTTCGCAGCGCGGCGGAAGAAGGCCAAGACGGACGAGCAGGCCAGCGACCCGCATATGGCCCAGATGATCGAGTCGGCGAGCGCGCAGACTGAGGCCCGGCAGGCTCTGGCAAACGGCACTTCGACAGCTTTGACGAGGATACAGGGCACGGCAGGTGCGAAAGTGCCGCCGAATGCCAATGGCCCAACGCCTCAACGCAACACCCCTTCCACAAGTCTCGTGCGGCGGGACACGGTACGGCAGCAGAAACCGCAATGGCACCCGCCGTGGAAGCTCTTCCGTGTTATATCAGGCCATCTCGGCTGGGTACGAGCACTCGCGGTCGAGCCTGGCAATCAGTGGTTCGCGTCAGGTGCCGGCGACCGCACCATCAAAATCTGGGACCTGGCTTCGGGCACGCTCAAGCTCACCCTCACCGGACACATTAGCACCGTGCGCGGACTCGCAGTCTCCCCACGGCATCCCTACCTCTTCTCTTGTGCTGAAGACAAGATGGTCAAGTGCTGGGACCTGGAAACGAATAAAGTCATCCGGCATTACCACGGTCACTTGTCTGGCGTCTACACCATGAGTTTGCATCCTACGCTTGACGTACTATGCACTGGCGGCCGAGATGGCGTGGTTCGGGTCTGGGACATGCGCAGCAGATCCAACATCCACGTCCTGTCCGGCCACAAACAGACCGTCTCCTCCATCCTCACCCAAGCCACGGACCCGCAGGTCATCAGCTCCAGCTTGGATAGCACCATACGAATGTACGACCTCGCAGCGGGCAAGACGATGGGAGTCCTCACGCACCACAAGAAAGGCGTACGCGACCTAGCGGCGCATCCGACCGAGTACACCTTCGCCTCCGCTTCTCCGGGCCAGATCAAGCAATGGCTGCTCCCCGAAGCGCAGTTCATGATGAATTTCGAAGGTCACAACGCCGTCATCAACTCGCTTTCAGTCAACGAAGATAATGTTCTATTCTCTGGTGGCGACAATGGCAGCGTGGCTTTCTGGGACTGGAAGACCGGTCACCGATTCCAGTACGAGGATTCCGTTGCACAGCCCGGCTCGCTCGATGCAGAAGCGGGCATCATGTCCAGCACGTTCGACTTGACCGGCCTGCGCTTAATCACTGGAGAAGCGGACAAGACCATTAAAGTTTGGAAGCAAGACGATAATGCGACTGAAGAGACACACCCGCTCGACTGGCGGCCAACGCTAGGACGGCAGAAATTCTGATGCAGCGACGGCCGCTACAACTTTGAGCCTTCTGCAAGTCTGATGGCCTTCTGGAAGTCACGCAAAAAGCCCCACCGGCTACGCTGCTTCCAATCTTTCCGCCTCCACTCGTTCGCCGAATGCGGGAAATATTCTACGATGTCCTTCAAAGACCAGTCGTGAGCGGAGATCAGGAGTATGCGATCATCCGCATCGAAAGCCTGCAACTTGTCTACCGTCTGCTGGGCGGCCTCCAGATCAATCGCTGGACTTCGTTCGCCAATCCGGACAAACGGCGTATGCGCAGCGTCTCTCCTGTCAGGGTGGCAGGCGCTGATCAGAGAGCATGGGCAGGGACTTGGCGTGAGGCCTGGCACAATTACAGGATCAGGAAGCGGCACGCCATCACTCGGGCGCAGTGCAGAGACATGATGGTAAGAATCGCCAGCCATGAGCAGGAACGTGTCGGGGTTGGATGTGGTGCGAGCCAGCGCATTGATGTGTCCGACGGCATGGCCTGGCGCAGAGAGGAGGTACAAAGACCCGTCGCCTACGCGTCTTTAGTTCCCTTCCGGAAATCCGAATCACGATGCTCAACTCACCGAAAAAGTCGAGCGCCTTGAAGCCACCAATCTCAAGTGACGGTGTGTTATCAAAGTTCAGTTCCACCACCTCCCGCCCTGCGAAAGCATCACTTCGGAACAGCGAGTGCAAGTTCTCCGGCCAACCAGGTCCGTACGCCACTTGAATACCTGGTCCGATGATGAGTTTGCAGCTGCGCGGAAAGACGGAGGGATGGCCGATGTGATCCCAGTGAGGGTGGCTGCAATCCATCGTCAGCATGATCGTACACCGTGGCGCTCAGAATATGCGCAGTGGCACCTCCAGACCAGGCCATCAATTTCCTCCGCCCGCAGACCGTTCTCCTCCAGCACCTCCGTCATGTACTTTGGGCTCTCGATCACGATACCGGCTCTCTCCCACTTCTTCACTTCATCAGCAACGGGTGGTGGCAGATCTTGCTTCCAGTTCTTTGGCGCTCCGAGGTCGAACAGGTATCTCGAGATTTTGCCATGATCTCCGGTGTGGGTGATGAGGAAGGAGTATGCCAGCGCGTCCATGCGGTCGAAACCTTTGATCGGCGGGCTCATGAAGGCTTGCGGCCGGCCATTGAGGATGCGGAATTGGGTGTCGAAGATGTGAATATCAACTGTTTTGGCTGAAATGGGGATCCCCAATGGCGGCATGGTGTCAGCCTGGCACGCACAAGGCAAACTCCACGGCGCTGGGGGTTGTGTAGGACTCGTCAATGGACTGATGGATGCAAGGAACTCAACGTGACTGGGTTTGGTCTTGGACGGCTGCAGAAGTATTCGCTTCACCGTGGGAAGTAGATCACCGGACATGGTCAGGCCAGCCCTCGCGTTGTAGTTACTTCGTGGCAGCGGGGCGGTAAAAGCCTCGGCTAATGATACAGCTCCATGTACATCGATGCGATATCTCGTCTATTTTTCTATTCCAAATGGCTCCAACACTCTTCACAGTCGTGGTTGCACCTTTACCGCTCCTGCCATGTCTGTGTCACCATCCCCAGTGCAGTGTCCTCTGAATGTGCTATGATACTTGTGGGGGTGGCGCCAGCTGGTTGTGCCCAGCTTCAATACAAGGCAGCAAGCGCCTTCGCAACTGCCCACCTCACTTCTGCCGCAATATACCGCACTGATCGCACGAATAGCATATGCTACAGCTGAAATCGCTATACGGCGGCTGCGTAATGAGATGTCATCATTATCCGACCTCCCGTCGGAGGTCAGAAAGCTGATCTATCAATTCGCCTTAATCCAACCGGGCCCGGTCGAGCTGCAAACACCGCAGTGGGACACGCACGCCTTCCACCATCCTCTTTTCGCAGTATCCCACGGGGTCCGCAGCGATGCGCTGGAAGCCTTCTACACCGCCAACTGCTTTCTCTGGACCATCGATACATCCCGGGAGAACCTGAGCGATCCTGCCAGTTATCCCGGCATGGGCGATACCGCCAGCTGGTGGCCTTCATTGGGCGACCGACCTCTCGACGATGGAGTTACGCCGGCGCTGCCATGGATCTACCCGGACTTGAGAAAGCATCTCCGGCACCTCAACCTCAACATTTACCTACCGGCGGATTCCAGAGCGCCTCCCGGATCTCATGCGACGATACCGCAAACCCCATTGTCGAGCGCAGCGTTCAACTTACGTCACGATCTGGAACGCCTCGTGCTAGCACTCGATCATGGGAGAACGCTGGATACTGTACAGCTCCTGTTCATGACCAAAGCGGCCAACCGCGGGTCAACCGTCGTCAATGTGCGAGCTCTCGAGGCACTTGCGGAGATGGAGGTACGAGGGAAGGTATCGGTGAGCGTTGGCTTGAACCTGAAGACTGTCGCCCAGAATATCCACAACCTTCGACTTGAGCAATGCATGAAGAATGCTTGCTGAATAGCGACGGGGTGCAGATCCCAGAATTCGAACATTCGCTGCAGATCATGTGCTAGTAATTGTTGTCTTCGACACCGGGGCAGCTGCGCATTGACGGTGATGGAGAGCAATTCGGTCTGTTTCCAAGAGTCTTATATGTTATTGGGCCTTTCGGCCACGCTCGTGCTTATTTCGGGGACTGACCGAATCCAAGGATTGTAACTAACAGCGATTGACCGATCGATTCCAACAGTCTGCTCCGCTGCGAATGCGACCAGAACGGTATTCAAGCTGCTGTATTACGTGGATAGGAGCCCCGCTTGATGAACGGGATGCTTCGACGTTGAGTACTGGCTCCCATGCAGGAGCTCTTCGCCTCTCCATTGCTGGGTCCGTTCAATGCCTGTACCGGACGCCAAAATGACCATTTCACGGCAAACCAACCTCACAGCCCTTGACCAGCATCGCATAGACCTCGACCATAGGCTTGATGGGCGATAACTCAACGATGCCTCAGTATTCAGATTCCATCGAGGCTGTCCTCAACGTGGTGTTATCATTGCAATAACACCCTGAAGATGCCATTATAAGTTTGCTTTATCAACATCGAATCGACGCCAAGGTAAAAGCTGCAAGCGCCAATGCAAAAGCTTCCGTGGCAATTGGCAGCACCGATACTCACCCACACTCAGCAATGCACATGAGCACGCTACGCCTGTGTCTCGCAATGACTTCAAACAGGAACCTCCCCTGGTATAATAAGAGATGTCGTCGCATTGTTCTCTTTCTTGCTCGTAATCGAGAACTGTGTAGAGCATCAAGCCTTCCACATCTGTCAACAAGTGAAGGCTTCAACTACGACAAAGCATGTCTTGACGGAGCGCTGACATTACGGGACAGTCAATTACGAGCTAATGCCACATGAAGACCTAGGTCACATGTCATCATCATCACCACCCATTTCTGGGAAGCTGAAATCGTGAACTGGTCGATAGAATGTAACCATGCCCATATTATCAATCCGTGCGTGCGCAATCAGACCACTCACTTACTCATACCTCGGCTTGATCACTCATCGCAGAACCGTGGTAGATTTCCAACAGCAATGGGGCTCAAGTCACAACTTACACCAAGCTCCTTGCAATAGTCCAGCTCCAATTCTCT
>JAKBXD010000113.1 GCA_021840785.1 Pseudomonadota bacterium | reverse complement strand
CCCAGGCGGCGGGTTGCAAAGTGGATCTCGAGTATGGTTGTCCTCTGACAACATTCTCTCAGGAATTGTGTTCTAAAGACCCCGAGTTTCGCCGTCGACTGAACAGTATTTACGACCTTTGGCGTGATACGATCGCTGATGCTTTACGTCGGGCGCGACGCGCAGGCGAGATTACTGTTCCCATTAACGCGAAGGATGTCGCGGCGTTTGTTGTCGCCGGCATCGAGGGCGCCTTGAATACAACCAAGGCCTCTGGATCATGCGCTACTCTACAATCGGCCGCCCGCGGACTCCTCGGGTACCTAAAAATGATTTCCCAGCCGATTCGCGATTAAAACAGATTATATTGCCCCTGAACAAATACCGTGCTATTGGCCGCCAATTGTCCGAAGTACGACACGCGAGGACCCATATAATCCTCGGCGCCCGCCGTCAGAACCATATGGTCCGTGACCGCATAAGTCATGGTCAGCCGGATAAGGCTATCGAGCGGGCGTACGTTGACATAAGCAAATAGCTTGCCCTGTAAAGTTTGATGCCACCAGTTGTCCGTTATCTGTCCTGTCGCCCCGACGTTATTGCGGTGAAGCTCGCCATTGATGAGTGCGTTTTGCACCGCTACCTCCTGATCGGGACCCGCAGACGCAGATTGGGGCGCCACATAGTCCTGAACAAGGTGGTCGACCAATTGCAAACTGAGGGATACTGCGCCACCCCATTGCCGACTGCCGCCAATCACGGCGAAGATATTGGGTTTTTGAGTTTGCGGAAGGCTGTAACTGACGTCCAGTGGCCGAAAATAGGCTGCTTCTCCCCATATCAAATACCGCGACCCAACGGGGCGCGTAAAGTCACCACCAAGGATGTTTAGTCGATTGTAATTCAGATTGACGATGGGCGTCGCACCTGACTGTAAAGCGAGATTCGGTAACAGGTCAAACCCATGGAAATAACTGACCGACCAATCGCCAGCTGCACTCGCATAGCTCCATTTCAGCGCAGCTTCCATGTGGTGCACACTATAGGCGGGGATTCGGTTCTGAAAAGTAACGCCCGGAATCGTTGGTATCGCGATGACGGAGGGCCGAAAGAAAGGGCTCACGAAGGTTGTAAGCGTCCCTCGCCGACCGATAAAGTGGTTCCAAAGGACAGACGTCGTTCCAAAACGCTGATCCGCCGTGGAGGACTGCAGTACCGTGTAATTGCGGGGCGTCAGATTGTCCGTGGGATTCACGCCGTCGCCCTGGCCCCAGGCGATAATCTGCTTTCCAACTCTCAGCTGATTGCCTCGCCAATTCTGCGTAAGATACGCCTGCCGAATAAGGGATTGGACGCCTTCCCCATGATTGAGACCGGGGTCCGTCAGCCATCCCGAAACATAAGCGCGCAGGCGATGTCCGAGACGCGGCCGAGCAGAAAAACGGCCGGTCGTGCCCACGAAGCCGTGCTCATTGTCGAGCGTCTGATTTGAACTAAAATAGTCCCACGCAATCGACGCGTGGACATGCGCGCGAGCCTGCCAATCGCCTAGGCGAGTATCGGCCTGAGTTTTCGAAAGCGAGACAAGGCTTATCGCGATACCCACAAGAAGCCTGCGCCGACGGGTAATCCCTAACGTCAACGGCGTATTAGGGTCCGGACAGAAAAGTAGCGACGCGGGGCCTTGATCCCGACATGCAGGTCACGTACGGTGTAGATCGTACGATGCCCGGTTCGGATATTCGTCATGGTTTCGCGCATCGCCTCCCAATGGTGGCCGTGTCGACCGATCGCGCGCACGTCATAGGCCTCGAGGACCTTCAGTTTGCGACCAGATCGCCCATAAAACACGGTCTTTAGGGTGGCGAAGTTGTCCTGGCGAATCCAGCTCACTTTGCGCCCGTAGCCTGTCTGGCGGGCAATATGACGGGATACCGGGATCGATTGAATGATGTAGCAAGGATGGCGACGGACTACTGCCGTTCCGAGTAGTTTGTAATGATAATCGGAAACGCGTGAAGGCAAGATATCGCCGTAGGAGAAGTCCGTCCCGAAAAAACTATTGCGCTTGTCATTGGAGACGATGCGTCGCACGTTATGTAAGGCAGGCAGATAAATCCATAGATCATCATGGCCTGACGGATGCTGGCGCTCGAGAAACTCAGTTCCTCGTATATCACCTGGATACGTAAACCGGGTGATGAGATCCGAGTAAATGCCGTTGCGTTGTAGCCGCGAGGTTACCACTAGGTGCCGCTTCTGGACGGTATGATCGCGACTGATAAGGGTTAGGTGCACGTGGCTTTCGGATGTCTTGACTTTTGCCGCAAAGAAGTTCCGTGTCATGATGACCGTCGGCGAGAGGCTGGCTGCATGGGCTGTAGCGGTTATCGCGCAAACGCATGCGGCTGCGATGATGGTTACACGCGGACCTTTCCTAATACTCACTAGACACCTCCTATGGTACGTTGCGGATCTTTTGCGGCAGTTGGCGCATCCGCTGTTTGCGCTAAGCCTGAGAAGAGAAATCGCGGCTTGAACAGGACTACGAGCGCTCGCAAAAAAACCAGAGATAACATAAGGCTAATGACCATGGTACTGACAACCATGGTCGCAAGCTGCGTGTAAAATCCGAATCCAGCAAAGAATAAGACCGAGTAACCACAAATTATGGCGGCGGAGACAAAGAGGACTGCGCGTCCGGATGTCCTTAAAGACACCCGGAGGGCCTCCCGCAAGTCCCCGAGCCGCGCCCACTCCTCCCGAAAACGGAACAGAAGATATAACTCGAAATCTGCACCGATTCCCATGGCAAGCGAGGCCGTTGTCACGGTTCCCATGTCTAACGGGAGACCTGACCACCCCATGACTCCAAAGTTTGCAAGAACGATCAGAAGAAGTGGAGTCACTACATAAAGGCCCCCTACAAAGGACCGCAGAGCAAGGCTTGCCAGCACAAATACGACAAAAGCCATCTGCACGACGTTTTCAAGCTTCTCCTGTACGACGGAATGATTAATGGCGACAGTTTCCGCCAACCCGCCCCCCATCGTCACACGCACGCCAGGCGGAAAATCCCGCTTGATTTCATCTTGCGCTTTTCGGTAAAGAGTCTGAGTAAATGTGGTACCGTCGCGTTTGGCAAAAACCCAGATGGCTCCATTCTGGTATCGATGGTCAACTAGGTTGTCGAAATCGTTCGGGCTTCCAGAGGCGCTATACAAAAACAGGTATTGGGCCACAAGATCGCGATTACGCGGAATGCGGTAATACGCGCGATTTCCATCGTGCATGGCCTCGTTCATCTGTTCAACGAAATTAGCCAGAGATTGCGTTTTGCCAATGCCAGGCTGACGGTTCAGGAAATTCTGGAAGTGCACCATAGCTGATAGAACAGCAGGGTTTTTCAGTGCGCCGTGGGTTATACCATGCACTCGAAAAAATATCGATCCAGTCCCGGAGAATGTTTTGTTAAGAATCCGGTTTTCTTGTCGCACGCGGCTTGTTATCGGAAAATAATCTTTTGGGGAATTGTTCGCGTAAAGACGCGTCATTCCAAACGCAAGAATGGCAACACACGCCACAGTCAATCCGACGATTAGTGCCGCTTTCCCTTCGATGATAGAGTTGGCTAACCGATCGAACATTTTATCCAGCAAGGTAGCTGCCTGAGCGCCAGATTGCTGCCTCTTGGGGGAGGGGAGTAAGGCTCGCAAGGCCGGCATAAAGCTCATCTCTAGAATAAGGACCGAGCCAATGCCCATCGCTGTCAGAATCCCGAACTGGCGAATCATGATAATGGGCGCGAGCGCCAAAGACAGAAATGCTAAAATGGCGATGGCGCCAGCCAACATCATTACCGGACCAGTCCTCGCTAAGAACACCGTAGTGGCCGCGAACCGCATTTCTTTTTCCGTCTTATGGCCGGCGGATCTTGCCTGGTGGCTATACTCTTCGTAATAGCGCTTCAGCATCTGCGTAGAATGGCCAGTGCCGATAGCCATGATCAGAATAGGCGTCACGGAATTAAGTACATTCATGGGAATGCCGAAAACTCCCATGAGCCCCAGCGCCCATATCGTACTTAAAACGGCAGTTAGCAGTGGAAGAATGGCACCCTGCAACGTACGAAAGGCGATGTATTGTATGATCATGATAACGAGAAAGGCGATACCGAAAAACAGAGGCATCGTATGCATGTGCTTTTCCAGGCTTGCGGACCAGCTGGGAGCACCCCCTATGTACACATGATAACCGATACCTTTTTCCGGACCGGCAATGGAGCGAATTTTTTTATAGAGTGGAAGGTAGCTCGGATGTCTGGCGCTTAACCGGAACGCGCCAATGACCGCGGCCGCCCGCTCGTCAGCGCTGACTAATAAACCCTTATAAAGGTGATCCTGTTTAATGCGCGCGCGCAAGCGCGCCATACCCTCCGCGGTTTCGGGAACATGGGGCATCATACGATGCACGGTCATGCCTTGGGAGTTCCCTCGAATGACGCGCACATTGTTTGCACTGATGCTTCGCACATCCTTTCGGACAGCCTGCGGCAGGCGCGCAAGGCCTCTTTGTACTCGCTGGATTTCCTCTAAAATAGGTTTCTGAAAGATGGTGCCTTTATCAGCCACAATACCGACGATAACGGCGTTGCGTACTCCAAATTCCTTTTGAATGGCCCTTGTCGTCTCCACAAAATGTTGATCACGAGGAACCCAAATACGGACACGGTTGTCGACTTTTACTGTTGTCGCCTGCCAGGCCAAGGTCGCGGTAAGGGCAATTGCCAGTGCGACCACCGCGTAGCGCGCCCTTACGATCCATGCGCCGTAGGCGTAAATTGCATTAGGCCTCATGGCTCCATTCCTTTTTGTCGAGTTGTTTGTTCGGTTTTTGGGCCGTCCTCCGATTCGGGCAGGGGCGATGACCCTTCCTGAGGAAGCATACTATTGAGGCGTTCCACCGCATCCCGCGCCTGCGCCGCTGCGTACTCTATTTCGCAAACTGGATACAGTCCAAGTTCATCGACTATTCGCGCTAATCTCTCCTCCAAGGTTCCTCCTATGACGATGTACGGAATGTGCAGGGTTTCGAGTGTCTCTAAGAGCATTGAGTCGGACAACTTTCTAAATCGCTCGGAAACTGGCCTGTGTCCATCCGCTACTAAGGGGAACTCAACGGGAAGATGAATAAAATATTCGTAACTAGTTTTGGCATGCTGCTTCACGACATCGCCAAAATTACTAATAACTGCACGCAGAATCGGGAGAGAGGGGAGCATGACGAACGATTTGACAAATGCCGCCCAGCCATCCTGTCCTGGACTGATCCCGCTCTCCATACGGGCGGCGCCGTATACCCATTCATGCAAGGAAGAGCCATCCGATATAAAACCATCCGGTAAATGGCTTTCGTGAACAGCTCTCTCCACAAACCGCCTTATGCCAAGTTGTACGAGTTGCGGTGGCGTGCATTCCTCAAGGGTTTTCCCAGGCAGGGCAATAGGCAAAATTTCGCGCATTGTCTTCGCGTGTGTTCTTTCTATACCAGTTAAATACGACAACGCGTAGCTAGTGGTTGTTTTTCCGGTTGAGTACGTACCCGACATCGCCAAACGCAACCGGCGCGCTTTGTTCCTCTGCCGCCCTTCCTCGTAAGATATGTCGAATGTCACGGCTGGGAATTCAATCACTTTCCGTCTACCGGGCATGTCCAGTTGTACTGTTTCCTTCGCGTCCATCCTGACTCTCCAATCAAATGCCTGGCATTGCATCTACCAGGGAGCTTCTGTCTACGTCGCTTCTGGATGGAAGCGCATGAGCCACGGAATAGATTCCCTTTATTCCTTGAATGTTTGCTTCAATATCAGCAATTCTCCAAACGGCATCTCCTCTTTGGACTGTTCGCGTATCTCTCACATTTATGACCGCCATAAAGGCGTTCGTTGGCAAAAACGGAGTTCGACATGACGCGCTGATTCTTCTCATCCATAAATTGTTTGTCTCTGCGCGCTTTAGTTTGTCTACCTTGTAGAGAAGCGCCTGAGCCAGCTGAGCTGCAACCAAAATACCATCCACGAAGGTGAGGCTTGGAATGTACGCCGATCCAAGCCCAACAACGCATCCAGATTCCGGCGGACACAGCTCATGTACTCGGACAACAGCTGTTGCCTGTTTTCGCATAACGTCCAACGAAACGCTTTCTATACGGCGGTCATATTGTTTATATCCGCACTGGTAATAGTGATAATTGTCTTTGTTCAATGCGGGTCCGTCGAAGCGACCCTGAGCGTCTAAACATAG
>JAKBXD010000112.1 GCA_021840785.1 Pseudomonadota bacterium | reverse complement strand
GCCCGAAATCATGGTAAGCGAGACGCCTCACCCAGTGACCACGGATAGGGGGCCAGTGGTGGGCCCGGAGGCGGTCGTCAATGCGCGGATCGCAGAGAGCGATAGACTCCTGCGGCAGATTCGGAGCCAGATCGCAGCGCGTGTCCCTTTGGTGGCATGGCCCTTATTATGGCGTGTGGCGCTCTTGCGAGCCCTCACGCCCGCCCCGGATGAAAACCTGAACCCTGCCGAATGGCGCAAGATTGAGGCCGTACGCTTCTGGATCCGAGTCGATGAAGGGGCCTGTGACCGCGGTGCGCTCGAGGGGAGGGGAGCCCTTGACGGAGATTCACGGGATTTGGCCTATCTTGTGGATCGGTTGCGTGCGGATCTGGCGTCCGGTTGGGAACGGCCCCAGAGAATAGGGTAACTGCGAATGGTGGAGGCACAGGATCGCGTACACACCCCAGCCGAGCGCTTTAAGGAGCTCATTGGGCCTTGGCATGAGACATACGAAGCGGCTATTTATGCCTACGTCGCGCTTAGGACGCCATCCGGTTTCAGACTTATCACGGGTCGAGTCCAGTGGATAACCATGGCCACAAACATTACGGTCAAGGAATTCCATTTTGAAAGCGAACATATTGTCGCTGACCGAGGAATGGCAACCGCCGCATTGTGCCCTGTCGATCAGAGCATTGAATATGCCCTTCAAGGAAAAATGCCGGGCGTCGAGCGTGAAGTGATCTTACCCAATCGCGAAGGAGGGTCGCTTAGCGTAACCTTTAATCATTTTTTTCCGCCCCATATATCCAGTGGTCCGCGTTCGCCAACTTTGATTGTGATTGGCGAGACGGTGCACGACCCAAATGCCTTGTCGGACTTGGACTGGGAGCTCCGATCCGCCACGGTGCCGTTTCACTCGCTGAAGGACTTATGTGACGAGTGCGGGCTCCAGGGAGAATTTCAGTACGGAAATAGCGCGATGTTGCAGTTGATCGCTGAAGCGCCAGGCCATATCAGTGAGCAATCCGGATTCGATAACGGGGAGGTGAGAATCGGATGTGTGGTAGGAAAAGACACTGATCCAACGCGGTGGCGGGCGGGTTATCGAATCTGGGACCGTAACGGCGTTATCCATAGAGGAAGTTGTGAGGGGTCCGAGTGGGAATGGACGATTGATGGTGAGGGGCGTCAAGGGATGTCTTACATCCCCGTAAAAGGGGCGCTCATGGCGCAGGTCTACCTCAGTTACTGTGGAATTGGACTACATGAATTCAAGTTTGCGGATCTAACAGGATCCGCTAACGTCCGCTATAAGGTGTACGAAGCCGTGGCCACAGACGTCGCTGTACTTGAGAGCCTCCTCCTTCAAGACAATGGAGCGAAAAAGAATGACGCCCGTGAGTTTGAGGCGGGCGTTGCCCTGTTATTGGGATTTTTGGGATTCTCACTCTTGCCGTTTACGATGAGTCGCGTGATCCGGGATGCTCCCGATCTCGTGGCTCTGAGTGACAATGGAAATATATTGGCCGTGGAATGCACGACAGGGCCCTTGGATAACAAAGGGAAATTTGGGAAATTGGCCCAGAGAGCCCTAGATATTAGAAAAAAGTTGGAGGCGAGTGGCTCTGGAGTGCCAGAAATTCAGATGGTTTTGGTGAGCATGGTATCCCGCGAAGGCGCGGTTGGTGACAGGGAAAATGCCGGTAAGGCCAATATTGCGGTTTTATGCGCAGAGGATATTCAGGAGTTGTTGGAAGGAGCCCCATCCGTGCCGGATTCGAATAGAGTATTCGATCACATAAAGGCGTGCATTCCTGATACTCAAGCATCGATTTCGGCGGGGATTCGGAGCCTTTTTCGGAACCGAAATGATGCATTCTGACGTTACGGTGCTCTGAGTGAAGAAAGGGGGACAGGGATGCCAGAACCAACAATCATATGCCCGAATTGCAAGACCGAAATTCGGCTGACGGAGTCGCTCGCCGCACCTCTTATTGCCGCTACCCGTCAACAGTATGAGCAACGGCTCCAGCAAAAAGACGCAGAAGTCGCCGAACGCGAGCAGGGCATCCATGAGAAAGAAAAACAGCTTTTGGAGGCGAAACGCACGCTCGATAGCCAGGTGGCGGACCAGGTAGCCGCCGAACTGAAGACCGAGCGAGCCCGCATTATGGCCGAAGAGGCCAGGAAGGCGAAAATTGCCAGTGCTGCGGAGTTTGACGCGAAAGTACACGAACTGGCGGAACTGCAGGAAGTGCTCAAGGTACGCGATGAAAAACTGGCCGAAGCGCAAAAGGCGCAGGCCGATCTGATAAGAAAGCAACGCGAACTGGATGATGCGAAGCGGGAATTGGATCTGACGGTCCAGAAGCGCATACAAGAGGGCCTTGCCGTGACTCGGCAAGAAGCGAAAAAAGAAGCGGAGGAAGAACAGAAACTCAAGGTGATGGAAAAGGAAAATACCATTCTCGCCATGCAGAAACAAATCGAGGATCTCAAGCGCCGGGCCGAGCAGGGGTCGCAGCAGCTGCAGGGTGAAGTGCAGGAACTCGATCTCGAAAATCTGCTGCGAGCCAAGTTTCCCTTTGATTCGATTGAGCCCGTGGCGAAAGGAGAGTTTGGTGGCGATGTCGTTCAGAAGGTCGTTAGCCAGGCGGGTCAGCCATGTGGCGCCATCCTTTGGGAGTCGAAGCGCACAAAAAACTGGAGCGACGGGTGGCTCGCTAAGCTCCGCGACGATCAACGGGCCGCCAAGGCGGAAATATCGGTCCTCGTGAGCCAAGCTCTTCCAAAGGGCGTCGAAACCTTCGACACGATCGATGGCGTCTGGGTCACGAGCCCGCGGGCCGCGCTGGCGGTGGCCACGGTGATGCGTCATTCATTGATGCAGGTCAGCATGGCCCGACAGGTCAACGAGGGCCAGCAGACAAAGACCGAAATGGTGTACGAATATCTGACCGGCCCGCGATTTCGGCATCGTGTAGAAGCCATCGTGGAGGCTTTCTCGTCCATGAAGGAAGACCTGGATAAGGAACGCAAAGCCATCATGAAGCAGTGGGCCAAACGTGAAGTGCAAATTGAGCGTGTGATGGGTGCCACGGTGGGCATGTATGGGGACCTGCAGGGCATAGCCGGCAAGACCCTGCAGGAAATAGAGGGTTTGAGTCTGGCGGCGTTGCCGGGGCCTGAGGATGAAGGCGAGGGAAGCTAAGTCTTCGAGATGAAAAACTCGTGCCTTGCCAGGCCGCATTGTCGAGTGGGGGCGTGCGACAAATAGGAGATAGGGGGCGAGCCCCCCAAAACGCCCGCCCCACCTTTTTTTGTCGAGACCAACCTACGGTTATAGAGTGACGAGTTCGGTCAGCGCGGGGCTGTTGTCATGCAGAAAACAAAAAAGGCGGCGACCAAGGTATCACAAGATGACTAATCCGGTCTAAGAAAACGGTACTCAACGAAGCTGCATGATCTGAGGTAGGTTCAGTTGTACCTTCCCATATCAGGTAGCGACTTTATGACCATTTCACACATTCAGGCTTTACGGAGGGCGTAGGGAAAATGACAATTGCTTCGATTTGTGTGCGCGGTTATAAGAGTGTCCGCGACACCGGTGACGTGTCTATTTCGCCTGCGATGACCATTGTGGTCGGACGGAATAACGTCGGAAAAACAGCGTTACTTGAGAGTATAGCGGTACGCGCCGCCCCTGGCGCCGTCCACCGCACTATCAATACGCATACGACTGCAGATGTACACCATCCGGAAGAACTCACCACTGTCCTATGTTTTAAGCTGTCGAAAAATAGGATCCATGACCTTTTAAAGCAGGCACCTGAAATATTCACCTTACAGAATATTGATAATAGGTCTCCTGAGGAGACTGCTAGTACACTGACACGGTACGTTCAGGAAGGCTGCTGCATTCGGGTAACGACTCATATGATTGGAAATAAGCCATCAACGAGGACAGAGATTGATGACTTCGCCGCGGGAGGTAGTAATTTTCTAGCACGAATCGATAAGGAAACCATGACCGTGTCACCTGTATCCGTAGCTAGCGGCCCTACGGTACCGTTTATACCGTGGTTGGGGAAGGCGCTTTGTCAGACCATATATTTGTTCAGGGCGGAGCGATTGAATGTCGCGGTAAGCGGCTTTGGGCAAAGTACCGAGTTGCGAACCGATGCGGGAAACCTTCCTGAAGTCCTGAATACGCTACAAGGAAGCAATCCAAGCAGATTTGAGCGTCTTATTAGCCAAGTGCGAGCAATATTCCCAGACGTTCAGCGCATAGCCGTTGTTCCCGGGCAGGCAAACCAGGTGATTATTACTGTATGGGATATAGACCCAGTTACGGAGCGCTCTGATCTGGCAAGGCCCCTTTCGGAATGCGGTACTGGGCTCGGACAGGTTCTGGCGATTCTTTACGTGGCAATAAATTCTGATAATGCACGAACGATTCTAGTTGACGAGCCGCAAAGTTTTCTCCACCCAGGCGCGTCCCGGAAGCTGCTGGAGATTCTACGCGAATATAGGCAGCACCAATTCATTATTGCAACACATCTTCCGTCAGTTCTATCTGCGGCCCAGCCGGATTTGATCCTGAAGTTAGAGAAGCGGGATCACGAGACTTTCATTGAGTCGATTCGAGAGCCTCAGATAGATGAGCTACGCATGATTCTTGCTGATTTGGGCGTACGCCTTTCTGATGTCTTCGGTATGGATCGTATCCTTTGGGTTGAGGGTAAGACGGAGGAATCTTGTTTCCCTATAATTTTGGGAGATATTGTGGCCAGGCAGTCGGTCAGCACTGCCATCCTAACTGTGGCGAATACAGGCGATTTTAGTAGGAAGGACAAGCAGCGAATTATCAATATTTACACGAAATTAAGTGGAACGTATTCCCTCCTGCCACCCACTATCGCATTCCTTTTTGATCGGGAGGAATTAAGCGAACAACGGTGTGTGGATTTGCAAAAGCAAACCGCCGGAAAGGTACATTTCCTAAAACGCAGAATGTATGAAAATTATCTATTAAACGCAGAAATAATTGCAGACATACTGACCAAGATTACGAGCAAGTCTATTCGAGAACAAGAGGTGGAAAACGTGATTGCGGGATGGGCACAAAGGCCAATTCGTGAAGGGGCGAGCCGCGAGCCAGTTTTATCGGAGTCGGAATTACGCACAGTAGATGGAGCGAAGCTGCTTACGGAAATCTTCCGTCGCTTGGCTAATATACAATACGACAAGGTCAAGCATGGTGTTGCCTTAACGCGCGCCCTCGCTCAAAATGCCTCGGGAGCGCTGCTGGAAATCAAAGACCAACTCACCAAATTGTTGGCCGAGACATAAAGTATCAGCGCTAAGGGGTGTTGGCCAAGATTCAGACGGTAGTTGCGATACCTTGGTGCAGGATGTGGCGAAAATCAGGTCGCCGGGAACATACAGGCGGCGTACCAAAAAATGAATGTGGCAGTGAATGTTGGGTGGCGTTATTAATCAATGGGGCGCATCACGGAAGATGGTGGAAGGATGACACGGAATAGATTCTTATGCCAGTCGGGTCCCACGACGATAATCGTCAGGGGATAATCGTCGCATGTCATGAAAGGCTGCGCGGTACGGGGTAACCTCCCATACCCATGCCTCCTGCACCGCATACACGCGGTCATACAGGATCCAGATCAAAAAGTCCCAGTCATAATTGCGGGCCTTTGGTACCAGCGTGACTCGACTCCTGGGTGCTCCGCTCGGCCGGTTGGCCTTAATCTGGTAGCGGCGACTGCGCCAGACGAAGTCAGCGCCTCTCGTAACAGCCGTACGGTCCGTCATGCAATGGCTATAATCGTCATCCGTTATGCCCAGGAGATGAGCGGCATCATATTCCGAGAGTGCCGCGGTAATGGCGGGCGCGATACCGTAGCGTTCCTGCCAGGCAAGCGCGGCTTCCACGAGTTGGGTACGAAGGGGATGGCCCATAGCCGCACTATAGCGCAATGAGGGGCAGGATTTGGATTGGCTACCTTTTGATGCGCCGAAGACGACGCCTTTTGCCTTTCCGCCCCACCCAGTCTAGTATAGTATACAAGAGTCTCCTTTCCTTGGTGGAGGGCATCCAGCGATGGCAACCGATCCGAATAACCCCGGCAATTTTGGCAACCTCATAGGTCAGGCGATCGGCTGGGGCCGGGACCAATGGGAGCGGGAGAAAGCGAAACAGGCCCAACGGGAAGCAGCGGAATTGCGCAAGCGCAACTTGGCCGAGGCGGCACGCCTCAATGCCGAATCCGATCAGCT
>JAKBXD010000003.1 GCA_021840785.1 Pseudomonadota bacterium | reverse complement strand
ATCTGGCGTAAATACTCATAACTAAGAGTGACGACACTCTCGAAGGGATCGCGTTCGCACACGTCTTGTTCCACCAGCAACCACTTCACGCCCGACGCTTCGGCCACCGATACCATCGTTGGGATGTCCAATCGACCTTGCCCCACCTCGGCAAAGGTCTGCCGATCATCGCGAGTCATATCTTTGATATGAATCAACTCACAGCGTCCGGCATATTGCGTAAATACTTCACCGCTCGATAGCCCCCGCTTTTTCTACCCAAAACACATCGAGTTCCATCTGTACGAACTGCGGGTCGGTATGCGCGAAAATCAAATCGATCCCCTGTTCCCCGTCAAATACTTCAAATTCGCTGTGATGATTATGGTAGCCAAATTTCATCCCCGCCTGGTGACAGACGGCGCCGACATCATTGAACAAATCCGCCAGCCGCAAATAATCCTCCCGCGTTTGTCGAATCGACTCAGGCACTCCCGGGCACACCACATATTCGATCCATGGATGCCCCAGACCTCGCTCAGGTCCGGCTCATACCGCTCCCAAAGGCGGCTGGCCAGCCAAGACGCGAAGCACATCGTCGGCGACCATCAGCGCGGTACGATGCCCTGCCTCCGTCGTCAGGCCTGCAATATGCGGCGTCGTCCTCACCGTCTCGAGATCACGCAACGGATCGTCCGCCGGTGGAGGTTCGTGGGCCCGTACATCCAAGGCAGCTCCTCGTAATCGGCCCTGCGTGACGGCCGTCGCCAAAGCCCTCTCATCGATGACGCCTCCGCGGGATGTGTTGATGAGATAGACACCGGGTTTGACGTGCGTAAGCGCATCGGCATCGAGTAGGTGATGAGTCTCCTCCGTTAATGGCACGTGCACGCTGAGAAAATCGGCCATCCGCAGAACCTCGGGAAATTCCAGCAGGCGGACCCCCAATTCCATCGCGGCCAGGTGGGCGGAGACTTGCCATGGATCATACGCGACGACGTTCATCCCAAAACTACGTGCTCGAAATGCCACCCGGGTCGCAATGTCTCCTAGCCCCACAAGGCCGAGCGTTTTACCAAAGAGTTCTCCTCCACCGCGCGTACGATCCCATTCTCCAGCTTTCACACGAGCTCCGACCGCTTCCAAAGGTCGGATAGCATTCAGCAAGCAAGCAAAGACATATTCGGCCACCGCCACCGCATTCGCGCCTTGAGCCGTCACAATGCGGACGCCCTGACGTTTGGCTGCTAGGCAATCGAGGTTGTCCAGCCCGACGCCGAGCCGTCCCACCACCTGAAGCACGGGAGCCGATGCCAACAATTCGGCGGTGACCGGCGTTTGATTCCGTACGATGAGCGCCTGCGCCCGGGCTAGCCATTGGCTCAGCGCGTCAGGTTTTCGAAAGAGGTCCGGATCGTAATGCACCTCCTCGTACCCGGACAGTCGCTCAATCCCACTCGGGTCCATCATCTCGGCAATCACGATCATCGGTATCCATCCTTTCAGGGAATCTGTGGCCTCTCTCCTGCGCGGGGAGTTAATACACGTTGGCCAAGAGGCCACCGTCCACAACGATCGGGGTCCCACTAATAAACGACGCCTCCTCCGACGCTAAAAATACCAGGACCTTCGCGACTTCCCCAGGATCGGCAATGCGCCGCAACGGGTAGTGCGCATAGACCGCGTCACGGGCAGCGGACGGATTCGGTTGGAACTGAAAGTACTCGGCGACCAAGGGAGTTTCCACGTCACCTGGGCACACCGCGACCGCCCGAATGCCTTGCGGACCATAGGCCACGGCGATAGACCGCATGAGCGCTAACATCCCCGCCTTGGTCGCTCCGTAGACTGCCAAGTCCGGGTCGGCGACTAAACCCAGGACCGAACTGGTAAACAAAACGGTCCCGTGGCCTTGCGCAATGAAGGTGGGCAGCACGGCGCGGCACCCATACACACTGCCTTTTAGATTGACATTGATCATGGCATCCACCGCCGCATCGGCGCACTGATGCAGGGCCCCCATGTGCTGCACGGCAGCGTTGTTCACCAAAACATCCAATCGCCCCCCGGCCAGCATCTGTTTCACGGCCAGCTCGACTTGGTCGGCGTCACTCACATCGGCCCTCAATGCCAAGGCGTCACCACCTTGCTCAGTAATCGCAGCGACCACCGCCTCGACGCGGCGAGCCTCAATATCCAAGACTCCCACGCGAGCGCCTTCGGCCGCAAAGTGTTTCGCCGTGGCTTCCCCGATTCCCGATCCCGCTCCCGTTATCAAGGCCCCGCGACCTGCCAATCGTCTCATGACCGCCCCTCCTTGCATTGTCCTCGAATTTCGCCCTCGGTCGTGACCTGATCAATCTGCTGCCAACCTCGGTGAACTACCGCCGTCACTGCCGTCTCCCACCGTGCGCCCGCCGCCAGCGTCACCGTCCGTCCTTCCTGACTGGCGACGTCCATGCGAGAAGGAAAGCTGGTCCAGGGTTCGAGAGCAACATGGTACAAACCGCGCCAGCCCCCGTACACCAACCACAGCCACACGGTGGGAAAGGCCAGCGGATCAAAGGCCAGGGCAAACCCCGGCCGATCATCGGGAGCCGATAGCGCTAGCCACCCGGCGGATAGCGCCGTGGCATAAGCAAAGCCATAGCATTGGGCATGGGCCCCGGGAACCTTCCGCAGATCCACGGGATTTCCCTGGCTATCGGCCACCATGGGCCAAGTATACGTCTTCCCAGGTTTCCCTAGGGCACCCCCCCGCGATTCTTCCACCTGAACCGTTTTGGCCGGAACATCGATGCGATAACCCGCGTCGATGGTCAGCGCCGGGTGGATGCCCAGCATGAATTCGATGGGAGCACCCTGTAGATTCGTCACCCGATAGCGCACGGTCATCACGGGCCGATCGGGATCGAGCTGAATCCACTTATCCACCCGGGCCGGGGTGATGACCCCTTCGGTCCACACATGAAGAACCGGGCTCGGGGAGTCGGCCCCTTCGATCGTAAAATTCCAGGGCCGGGTCCATAGTTCGCCCAAATACGGGCGATCGTCGCCGCCAAAGGTCGTGGGCGCCCCATTGGGAAAAGGATCGTCCCAGCCACCCGCCCACCAATCATCGAAGTTGGCTCCAAAGGGGGCCCGTTCAACCCGTCGGCGCGGATGATGCCACAAGAGATTGTGCCCCGAGACTCGGTCCCATACATTGTAGATCTTGCATCCCATGCCCACTAAGACATCCAATCGAAGGTGCGCGTTTTCCAGCACGACTGCCTCAATGTCTTCCAGTTTCCATCCTTGATGAATCCGTGTCGCCACGGTGGACTCCCTCCTTCGCAAGACTCACGGCCTCCATGGCCGCATCAAAGGCGGCCAAGGTCATTCGGATATCCTCATCGGTATGCGCGGCCGACACGTACAGACGGCCCCCAGGCAATAGATAGACGTTCCGTTTCAAGCATTCGATCAGTAACTGGGTGTAAGTGGCATGGTCGGCCGCCGCATACCCCGCATAATCGGTCACGGGCTCGTGCACGCCCAACAAAACTTGCAGCACGCCGCCGAGATGATTCACACGGCCGGCCCAATGGTAGTGGTGTAAGCGCTCACGGAGTCCAGAGGCCAAGAGGGCAGTGGCTTGCACGAGCCGCGACCAGGTCTCGGCCCCGTCCAAGGCGGTCAACGTGGCCATGGCGGCTTGCAGGACCACCGGGTTCCCGTTAAACGTGCCCGCATGGACCACCCCACCCCCATCTGCCTGGTCCATGAGCGCCGCCTTACCAGCCACGAGACTCAGCGGATACCCGTTGGCGACGGCCTTTCCGAGCACGATGAGATCCGGACTCACCCCATAATGTCCCGTCGCTCCCGAAGGCCCCAAACGAAAACCGGTGATCACTTCATCGAATATCAAAACACTCCCTGCCCGTGTCGCCCACGACCGGATCCATTCCAGATAACCCGGCTCCGGGGCAATCACACCGGAGTTGCATAAGACCGGTTCGGCGATAATCGCGGCAATATCCTGGGGAAACCGCTGAATCAGGCTTTGCAGCGCTGCCCGATCATTCCATGGGCACACGAGCACCTCCTCTTGCACCGATGCCACCTGCCCTCGACTCTCCAGATACGGCGTCCGTCCGGCAGGGTCCGGGGGACGATAGGAAATCAGAACGGAGTCGGCCCAGCCATGATAGTGCCCGACAAACTTAATCACCTTGGTGCGCCCCGTCGCAGCGCGCGCCAAGCGCAAGGCCACCTGCACCGCCTCCGTGCCTGTATTGCTATAGAGCACGCGGTCGGCAAAGCTAAACCGGTCCAGAATGCGTTCAGCCACTTCATATTCCAGGCGATGCTGCGCACCAAAGGTTTCGCCTGCGGCCACTTGCCGGGTAACCGCTTGCACCACCCCAGGATGCGCATGACCTAACAACACGGCGCCCCATCCCAGAACATAATCGAGGAGTCGATGGCCATCGACATCCCACAAATAGGCCCCCGATGCCCGCTCAAAAAACAAGGGATGGGGTTTCGCCGCGGCGCGCATGCCCGTCGACACCCCTCCCACCAAACTGCGCTTCGATCGCTGCCACAAGGCATACGACGTCGGCCACCACGTTTCCTCCATCAGACTCTTGCTCCCTCCAGGCTGGTGTAGAATTCGGCGACCGCGGCCTTGAGCCGCTCGCCCCAATGCCGAACGTGCGCATCCGTCATCCGGCTGACCGGCCCTGAAATACTTAAGGCCCCAATCACGCCATCCTCCGCGCGCCCCCGAATCGGCACCCCCACACAACGCACCCCCGGCACCGATTCTTGATCATCCAGCGCATACCCCCGGGATTTCGTACGCTCCAGGGCGGCCTGCATGGTTAGCAGACGGTCCGCCTCCACATACTCCGCCGGAGCCGTCACGGCCGCCAGAAAGGCTCGGCCCAAGGCGGTGCCCTCCCAAGGCACAACGTCACCCGGCGCTTCAGAGACGCGAAAGGCGTGAGGACTCTCGAGTATGGTCGCGTAGTACAGGTGGTGGTCTTGCACCAGGGCCAAGTTCACCGTCTCTTCGCTGTCGCGGTGCAAGGCATACATCGTCTGCAGGATATGCGCTTTGAGCGCATCGCCGGTCCGTGCCACCAATCCTAGATGTTGACAGGCCGGCCCCAAGGAATACTCGCGCACCTCGGCGTTCCATCGGAGAAACTCGCACGCCAACATGGTCTGTGCAATGCGAAACGCGCGCGTTTTGGAGATCCCGAGGCGTCCGGCGATCTGGTCCAGCGTCAACCGAGGAGCCTGGTAATCAAATAGTTCCAGAAGCCGGAGGGATTTCTCCACAATATCGATCGAATAGTCTTGCCGAATACCAGCCACCCCATTTCATCGAGTGATACTATTATTTCGCCATAGTAACTCTCCTTTGACTAGAAAACAATGGCTATTTCGAACGATCTCTGATGACACACCAAACTTCGGTCGCGAGCCGTTGATTACGAGACTAATCCCCTTCTGTCCATCTGGATCCATCGGATCCCACCTATGAAACCCCCGAGGAGTTTTAAACATTGTGCTCGAATCATACCACGGAGGATTTGACAGGCACGCAGCAGCCGTGATTAACTGACTTTGTAGATTTTCGTTTTTATCAGTGACATGATTGTTTCGATCTAACAGTGCAGTCCACGACCCACTCAATCACGTAACGATTTACGGTAAAAGGTCACCCCAACCGAACAGGTTGTTATCCATAATCAATGGGTTGACGAAATACCATCAGAGCGTCGCATGTCTCCAGGCCACGCTCAGCCGTTGTGGGCGGGGGCGAGGGCACTAGCCGGTACCAACGTGGCAGGACTGGGCGCGCCCTCACGGTCAGGATAAGACCGTGCATAGGCAGCTCTGAAAAGGTCTTGAGGCAGACTGGGGCGGCTACACGAAAGAGCAAATGTACTAAGAGCCGTCTATGACCATCGGCGCAGACGCACGATGGGCGTGGTGTTTTCACTAGCTGCGGGTGGGGAATTCAGATGCTGACTGGCCAAATGACCTCCCAGCCCGTGATCGGGTTTTTCTACGCCTTCTGAACCGGGATCACGGGGGCAGAGGGCTCAGTCGGACTCCCATCGTGCTGTGAGGCTGTTTCGGGCAAGCAAATATTCCACAGGTGTGCACCAGCACTTGAGTGCTAGATATGACACCGAGGTTTAGTCACCAGGAGGTTTTGTCATGGCACTGACCGTCATTGTAGTTCCGCATTCACATATCGATACCGAATGGTATTGGACGTATGACACCACTATCGAATGGTCCACCGAAATTCTTCAGCAAGCGTTAGACCGCGTCACGCACGATCCCGACTACACCTTCAGTCAAGATCAGGTCACCATCATGGCTCCCGTCTGGGATCAACTGTCCGAGGAGGAGCGCAAGGCCTGGCAATCTGCCGTGGCCGAAGGCCGGTGGGAGCCGCTGTTGGGCATGATGACGTCGCCCGGTCTGGCCGAGCCCTCCGGCGAATCGCTTATCCGCCAAATCCTTCACGGTCAGGCCTGGACGGAGGCACACTTCGGCCAGGCAGCTCCCATTGCCTGGCTTATCGACCAGTTTGGGCAGATCCCCCAATTGCCCCAAATTCTCACCCAGGCCGGTTATACCGGCTATGTGTTTAGCCGGGACGTGCCTCCCGACCGCGACATCGCCGACTTCCCGACCGATTTTTGGTACCGTGGTCCCGATGGCAGCCGGATCCTAACGCATTGGCTGGCAGGACATTACAGTATGGGACCTGGCAACCTGACCGAGCGGTTACACACCCTGCATCAACACAGCCATCAGGGCTTGTGGATGGTACCTTGGGGCAGTGACGTGGTCCGTCCAGAAATGACGGCGTCGAGCATTGTCACCCTGGTGGCCGACGCGGTGCACCGGATCGTCCCCGAAGCGGTCGTGCGTCTCGGTACCCCCCGCCAATACTTCGATCAGCTCGCTACCCAATCCGACGCGATCCCGACCATCGACTGGGATTTTAATCCACCTTATCGTCGAGGCGACCTGCGAGGCACCTGGGACACCCGGGTTGCGTTCAAGATTCGGCACCGCCACGTCGAGGAAGCGTTGGTCGCCACCGAGGCCTTAGCGGCCACGCTCGGCGTGGAGACCGCCAACGACTTTACCCGAGAGTGGCAACTCCTCTTACTCTCGGAATTTCACGACACG
Source organism: Pseudomonadota bacterium (assembly GCA_021840785.1). Next base: position 21,226 of record JAKBXD010000003.1, on the reverse strand, counting down.
ATGGGCGGCAGTTGCAGTGACCGCGTCTATGAACGGGCCATGGACCGGCTCGCTCAGGTGCAGGAAGCCGTACGCCATCGGCAAATTCAATGGCTGGGAGCCCTGGCGGCAACGGATACGACGCCCATCTTTAACCCGGACGTTCGAGCGCGCCATGATGTTGTCACGCTGCTGCCTGGCGATGCCACCTCGCGATGGGGTGCCGTAGACGCGGGGGGGCACGCCCTCCCGTCCCGCCAAGTGGCCCCAGGTTCGCCCGTAGAATGTACCCTAGCGCTTTCGGGATTGCAGGTAGGCTCGGTCCACCTTGTCCGAAGCCCCCGATCGGCCGTAACCCGGCGATGGCTTGCTCGAGGAGACCATGCCGAAGTTATCGTGAACACGGCGCATTACGTGGGGGGATTCGACCCCGAAACGGGAACGCTGTCTTGGCTGCGCACGCACGAAGGCCGTCCTGTGTGGCATCCTGAAGATCACGCCAACCGCCTGGAAGTGTGGCATGAAGATCACCCCAACCTGGAAGGCATGCTCGATCTCAACGACCGCCGCACTTGGCTTCAGGACCCGCCCGACGAATGTTGGATCGAGCACAACGCACTCGGCGACATCGTCAGTATAGGTCGACCCGCTCTAGGGGGCCGTCTGCGCCAGACTTTTCGGTTTTATGATCATACTCCCCGAATTGACTGCACGGTCACCTTGGATGGGGTAGTGCCTCCCAATGGTCTGCTGACGGTTCGAGTTCCGCGGTCGCGGACGACCGGGACGCGAATTTGGTATGAAACGCCGTTTGCCCTCACCGAACGGCCAGAAGGGCACTTCGCCGCCCATACCTTCGCGGTCAGCGGAGAGCGCGAAGGACTGGCCATCCTCAATCGCGGCACGCCAGGCTATTGGTTCGAGCCTGATGCCGGATACCTGGTCTTATTGCGGGCCTTCGACACCTATGAAGGATATCGACGGGGCGCGACCACGTCCCTCGCGATTCGTCTCTTTCCAGGAATGGAGCGGCACCCGGTGGAAGAATTCTCGGGCGGGAAAACGGGAACGGTGTTGGCCCGCGAGGTCGGAACCCATCGTTTTGACTATGCCTTGCTGCCCTTTGCCGAGGGCCTTCCCCAGGCCCAGGTCGCAGAGGAAGCGCACGCCTGGAATCGGCCGTTTGTGGTGGGGCCCACCGGAGGATCCCGTCACACTTCCCCTCCGCCCAGTTCACCCCCATTCCTTCTGGATGGCCTCCCCGTGATCCTGGACGCTTTCAAACCCGCCGAAGATGGCCAGGGGTGGATTGTGCGATTTCACGAGCCCTATGGGCAAGCAGGCCCCCTGACTTTGACCTTATTAGATTCGCGGTTTGTCCAGGCGGGCCCTGTTGACGTGCGCGAACGCGCCGTGGCCCCGATGGTGGACGGTCCGCAGATCGCCCTCTCCGTTTCTCCCTTTCAAATTCAAAGCTGGCGACTACACGAGAAAAAGGAGCATGCGCAATGAACCCCACGTTACTCATCGAATCGATAGACGCCATTCCCGTAACCGTGCCCATGGTGGCCCCCTTGCGCTGGAGCATGGGCGTCGAAACCGGCACCACGCGCTGCATCATCACCGTCCGAACGCGCGACGGAATCGTTGGGGTCGGGGAGACCTATGGCGGTCGTGCCACCGTCGAAGCCGTTCAGTTTCTCGCGCAGCACTTTCGGGGGCTCAACTGTTGGCACATCGACCGCATGGCACGCATCGCCCAATCGTTTCGAATTGCCTACGAGACATTCGTGCCCGCTCACGTCTACGCGGGCATCGAAATGGCGGTGTGGGACATCTTAGGCAAAAGTACCAACCAGCCCGTCGCCGCCTTGTTAGGCGGTGTCTTTCGACAGCATATCCCCGTCTCTGCCTACCTCTTTTATCGCTATCCTGGCTCCCAGGGCGAAGGGGGCGAAGATACCGCCGAGGCCCTCGCCGATCGGGCTGAAGCGTTGGTCGCCACGTATGGGTTCGAGGTCGTCAAGTTCAAGGGCGGAGTGCATACTCCGACCGAGGAACTCCACGCTCTGCAGGCCATTCGCCATCGCCTGCCGCATGCCAAATTACGCTACGACCCCAACGCTGCCTGGTCCGTGGAAACCTCGATCACCATGCTCCCCAAAATGGCGGCCGTGGATCTCGAATACGCTGAGGATCCCACAGACCTCCTCGAGGGGATGGCACGCGTCCGCGCCGCAGTGCCCCTACCGCTCGCCACGAACATGTGCGTTACCCGCTTTGGTGACATTCCCGTGGGCTTCCGCCTAGGGGCGGTCGACATCATCCTGTCCGATGTGCACTTCTGGGGGGGCTTGTCCCAATGTCGCAAGCTCGCCGGCGTCGCCGAAACCCTACAACTCGGGTTGGGTATGCACAGCGACCGGGAGTTGGGCATTTCGACGGCTGCCATGGTGCAGTTTGCCGCCGCGACCCCGACCCTCGTTTACGCCATCGATTCGCATTATCATGACCAATCCGATGACATCCTTACTATCCCCTGGACCTACCGCCACGGGGGCTTTAATGTGCCGACGGGACCAGGATTGGGCATCGAGGTAGACTGGGATAAGGTGCGCCATTATCATGAGCGATTTCTGCAAGACGGCGAGGTGAATGAATTTCTGGATCCCCACCGTCCGGAGTGGATTCCCATCTTGCCGCTCTATTAGATCGTAGAGGGTGTGAGCATCATACCGCGGTCGTTCGGGGGTTGAACCGGGATACAGCCCAGGTATCTTTGTTCTGAGGCTGGTTCCGCCCTTTGCCATATGGGCATGATCCCGAGGATCCCCTACCGGATTGCGCCGGAGGGGCGAGAGCGTTGATTTCGTGGTCCATGATGACCCCACCTCGTGCAGGCACGGGACAAGCCTCCACGGGGTGGGCAACGGCAAGAAGTCCGCCAGGCCATGTTGCACGCTTTCGCCCACCCACAGCGACCCACGGCGATCGACCTCCGGCAGCCAGGGGTAATCCGTTCACGGCAACCGACAGATGGCGAGGGCCTCCGCTTTGGACCGTTCAGAAATCTTCCCACGTAAAGAGGGACTTGATGAGGCCGTTCCCGCGCGAGCGCATCTGTTCCAGCGCCTCGGCATATTGGTCCAAGCGATACCGATGGGAGACCAATTGGGTACTGGCCAACACCCCATCAGCCACACAAGCGAGCGTTCGCCCCATCCACCCTGGGTTATTGCCAGCCCCGACAATCTGGACGTTTGGCAGATGCACGGCGTCCGCCGGAATGGTGACAGGCCGCCCATGAGCATAGCCCGCCAGCACCACGCGCCCCTCAGGGGCGACTACGGACAGGGCCATTTGCACACCAATGGCCGTGCCCGTGGCCTCCACCACAATCTGAGACCGACCATGATGTCGGAACACCGCCGTCGGGATCGCCCCCTGCCGATGATCGCAAGCGAGAGCTCCCAACTTTTCCGCACACGCTAATCGGGCCTCTTGTTCTCCCACGACGATCACGCGCCGAGCCCCGGCGGCACGTGCCACGATCAAGGTATTGAGGCCGACAGGCCCATCCCCAATGATCGTCAGGGTATCGCCCACGTGCAGATGCGCCCGACGCAGTACCGCCATTCCCACCGCCAGAGGCTCTAGCAGGGCACCCTGCTCAAACGACACCGGATCGGGCAAGGCGTGCAACCCATAGACCGGAACCACCAGGTAATCGGCATAGCTCCCGGCATACGTTCCAAACCCGATTTGTTGATAGTCCGCACAAAACCGCCACTGCCCGGTTCGACACGCCGAACAGTGGAGGCACCCGACGTCATTTTCACCAGCCACCCGTTGGCCCACCCATCGGGCATCTGCGGGATCCCCCACTGCCTCCACGACTCCCGCCCATTCATGCCCCGGCGTCATCGGAAACGCCGACGAAAATTCGCCCTGCACGACCGCGAGATCCGTCGCACAAATGCCGGCTGCCCTTACTCGCACCCGAGCCCAACCTGGATTCGGGTCTGGCACCGAGCCGTTCCATAACGCGACCGCGTTGGCCGCTTCGACAATTAATGCCTGCATCCCTGCGTCTCCTCTCACCTGACGCCCAGGTCGTCTAGACGACCCCTTTTCCCCGATCCTCCTGCTGGCGATAGCTTGCGAACCCCTCTGCTCGGCATGCCGTTTCCGGACCTTGCCCAGACGGGGGGTAGGATGGCCGTCTGGGGATAGACCCTCTCCTCGCCCCATCCCAGGGGCCGTCGGGGACTTATGGGGGTCCTTAGCCCTCGACGACCTCCCCACGGACAAAGCGATCGACGTCTACTCCCCGCCGCTTAATCATTTGCGCCAGGTCGCCCTGGGGGTCCAGGCCACACACGGTGGCCAGCACGTGATCGATACCCTGTTCGGCCAGCTGCTCCTGCAAGGCGCGAGCGGACGGATCGGTAGGTTCCTGATAACGCAAGCCCGCCGCAATCGCCAAGGCCAGCGCGGAAGGGATGACGCCGACGTCCAAGCACAAACAGGCTGCCCCGACCAGACGATCGGAACGGCCCAGCTTGCGCAAGGGATCGCGAACATTACGTTCCAACGTGTCGGGGATCTGCAGATTCCGATATTTCGCGAGGGCGCTCTCGGCAAAGTTGCGCTGGGCTTCCTCGGTGTACCCATAGCGGCGACAGACGGCCGTTCCCGCTTCACGAAGCACCGCCCGGGTAATGGCCAAAATTCGCTGATCGTGGGCCGCTTCGTGCAAGTATCGATATCCCACGAGCGTCCCCAAAAACGACATCGTGGCACTCGCCGCATTATACGTATAGAGCTTCCGTTCGAGCGCGCGCTGAAACTGTGGCACCGGTTGCAGCCCGGGCACCGCCGGGAGCGGTGCCTTTAGCGCATCTCCGTCGATTTGCAATTCCCAATAGTCCTGCGCTTGCACCGTCCACGGATCCTCCGCCGCTTGTTCGGGCGTTGGTTCCATGCACGATCGCAAGACGGTGGCGTCCGCAACCCCTAGCAGCTCGTGAGCGTGCTCGCGCAGGGCGGTCGGGAGATGGGCCAAAATCGCATTTTGAAGCAGCGTGGCGGGATGCACCCAATTCTCACAGGTGACGATGTTCAGCGGGGCCTCCGGCCGATGCCTCCACCGGGTAGCCAACAGAGGGGCCAGCTGCGGGCCCAGCGCCGCCACTCGGCCCCCCCCCACCGCCGTAAAGATCGTATCTGCGTCGAGACACGCTTGAGCCGCTCCCTCATCGCGCCATCCCACGATGTCAAAGTCGGTGATCGTCGCACTCCGATCGGGATTCCCCACGATCTCGACCCGGTACCGACGCCGGACCTGCAACTGCTGCACGATCTCATCGTAATGTTCAATAAAGGTAAACGGGTGCCCGCTCTCGTAGATCAAATGCGCGAGGAATCCTCGCCCAATTTTTCCCGCGCCGACAATGACGATCGTCGCCGTCTTCATCTTGTCTCCTCCATTCCTGGATACTGGGCATCCTGTGCCTCAGAATTCCTTTGGCCCGCATTCGTGGCCCTTCAGCGACGCTGTGGGGATCTCCTGGCCTCCCTGAACAGCGCCTCGGTGGCCGATCGCCTGAAACAGGCTATGCAATCGAGGATAGGCCTCCTGAAAAAGTGCCGACCACCCGCGATAGACCTCCGTCCGGGCGAGGTCGGGTTCCAGCCTCTGCCCCGGACCCCCTAGCCTCTGCGAGTCCATTCCTCCGATCGGCGCGGCCAACATCGCCGCCCCTCGACACCCGACTTCGGCGTCCTCGGCAATCCAACACGGAATGCCCCACACATCTGCGCGAATCTGATTCCAGACGGCCACCCGCGTAGGGCCGCCGACCACCTTGATGTAGGGAGCGTCCGTGGCCTGATGGGGCAAGAGCTTTTGAATCGTCTGCAGATGAAAGGCCACGCCTTCCATCACCGCGCGAATCAAATGCTCGGGACCGTGGGCCTGTGTCAATCCGAGCCACGCTCCCCGCGCACTGGAGTCCCAGAGAGGGGCTCGCTCGCCCAGAAGATACGGCAGAAACAGCAGGCCGTCTGCCCCGGGCGGGACGTGCTGCACCCCTTCCAGTATCTGGTCCCAGGTTCTGGCATCCGTCGCCAGTCCCAAGCACGTTCGCGCCCATTGCAGGGCACCGCCACTCGCTGAGGTCACGCCATAGGCCAACGTCGACCCCGGAAGAAAAGGCCCCGCCAAGAGGCGATCGTCGACCCCGATCGGGGTTTTCACCACCACCCCCATATGATCCGACGTCCCAGCGACGTCAAAGCGCTCACCCGCCGCCACGCCGGCTCCCAGAGCGGCACTGTTAAAGTCATTCCACCCCACCGCCACTTCCACGGAGGCTGGCAAGCCCAGAGCCCTTGCCACCTCCGACCGAACCCGACCGCGCGAGGTGCCCGGATGGTACCGGTCAGGAAGGATGTCTGACGGAAGCCCCAAAAACGCCAAGAGCTCGGGCACAACGGTTCCGTCTGGCACATGCACCAGCCCTCGCCAGCTTGAGGCATCGGAGGCGAGGTGTCCCGTCAGCCGCCAACCAATGTAGTCTTTCACCTGCAGAATTCGCCGCGTCCGTTCCCAGACGCGGGGCTGCGCCTGGGTCCACCACCGCAGGCGCGGCAAGGGCCAGTTTGCTCCCGGAGGTAACCGCATCCCTAACCACGTGTGCAGCTGATCGGCCGAAAACCGACCCTCGATTTCCGCTAAGACGGACGCCGCTCGGAGGTCTTGCCAGGTGGGCACGCGCTCGACCACACTCTGGCCATGGTCATCGAGGGGAATCACCGTTCCAATCTGTCCCGACAATCCGAGTGCCTGAACGGCGCCGTGTCCGCGAATCTGTTTCGCGATCGTGCCGAGCACATCCACGGCCGCCGTCCACCAGTCCTCGGGACGTTGTTCCACCACGCCCCCCACTTCGCTGTAGGTCGGGTAGGATGCGGCCGCATAGGCCATTCGGTGCCCATCGGCCTGATAGGCCACCGCCTTACATCCTGATGTCCCAAAGTCCATACCAATCACTACGGGAACCCTCGTCGCAACCTTCCCCTTCCTCGGCTCAAAGGCTCATGGGGCCATCGCCGCTCGATACACCGGGACTCTCCCTCGGAAACGAATGGGGTCCGGTGCATCCCCCACGGTGCTACCACGGTCTCCTCCGCGACCCTTATTGGTTGACGCCTCCCACTTGGATTCCTCGAATGAACAAGCGTTGGCCAAAGTAAAACATCACCAGGACGGGACCGAGAACGACGGAACTGGCCGCCATCAAAAGATTCCAGGACCCGGTGTATGGCCCTTGGAAAAATTGTAAGCCCAGCTGCGCCAATAAAGGGGGATTCCTTATTGAGATACAAGAGCGGGGCCACGAAATCGCTCCACGTGCCCTGAATGGAGAAGATGCACACCGTTGCCACGGCCGGCCAGCTCATCGAGACGATCATCCGTCACATGAGGGGGTCACCACGCAAACCTCCTCGGTGACTGCCACCCCATCTTCCATTTCAGTTACTTCCTTCTCCAGGATGGGATGGGTTTTGCCCGTCTCCTGAACTCCATCTCCAGTCGCCAGCATGGGGCCATCGGACACCTGCACAATACCATGCGTCGTCTTGCATTGCAACAACTCTGTTGAATGGATTGCATGAAATATTATATTGCAACAATCACGTCTTTATGTTGTAATGTGGAACGAAATAAATGGTGATCTGCAATCCGCATGATTCCCCAAATTAGGAGGCGTAGCGATGGATGAGAGGGTGTCGTTTGCAGGCATGGCCACGGAGTTGTGGCGGTATACGGATCCCGGCTCCGGCCACTGGCTCGCGTTTTCCCCCCCAGAAATGGAATTGGATGGGAAAGTGCATCCCCTGGTCCCCACGACATGGCACGCGAGGCCGGTGGAGACCCAGGGATCGCGGCAGATTCACCACTGGGAAGGCCCCCTGACGGATTTAGCCGGATTGGATCTGCGGCTACGGGTGGAACTGCAACCCGATGAGCCGGTCGTGCGCTTTAGCTGGCAGCTCATCGCCCATCACGATTGGCGCCTCACCAAACAAACTGGGCACGACCGGATTACCTACTTTCGGTGTGCCAGCGATCGGCCGACTGTCGGGGTGGACGATATTCGCCTCGGCAGTTTCCTGCATCGGATTCACAGTTACCGCCCTGAAGTCGTGCATCTTGACGCCCAAGCGGCCGACGCCGTGGGCCCGCTCTTGATGGGGTCCATGGCGGACGCCGCCTGGCTCCTGGCCTATGAACACGGATCGCCCGCCACCCATCCCTATCTCCGGTTCACCCGGCATCCTGGCGGGTGGCAATTGGAGGCCGTGCAAGGCAACTACGTTGCCGACCAAGTCCTGGAGAGCGGGGCGATCTGGAGTAGCCTCACCTTTCAGTGTGCCCTCCAATCGGGTTCTGTCGAACAGTTGACCGATCGCTATCGCCGCTACCTCATGTATGGACTGGCCCCCCGCCCCTCGGCCCGGGAACCGGTGATGACCTACAACACCTGGTTCTTCCAAGAAAAACACCGCTGGGAACATCGCCAAAACTATTGGGACACGATGACCCCGGATCGCCTGGTCGCGGAGTTGGATGTCGCCCACCAGTTAGGCGTGGAGGTCTTCGTCTTAGACTCCGGCTGGCACGGCACCCCGGGGTCATGGCCCGTCGCCGCCGATCGCTTTCCGACCGGCTTGGATCCCGTCATCGATCGGGCACGATCCTATGGCATGCGATTGGGCCTCTGGATGGCGCCCGAACTGCTCTCGGCCCAGGATGCTCCCGCCTTTCACGACGCCTTAGTCCAACACGAGGGACATCGCGCATTGCCCCGTCCGTTGGCCGGCTATGGAGGCGACTATCACGCCTGTCTCCTGGAACCCCGGTTCCGTCAGCATGTGCTTGAGCGCATGCGCCAGTTTTGTGCCGTCTGGGGGATCCGCTATCTCAAATGGGACTTCCTGGGTCTGAGCGGATGCGACGGGGTGGGCCATGGGCATGGCACTGCGGAGAACTCCGTGTCCGAACGACGCGAGGCCTATGGGTTTCAGTTGGTGCGCGTGCTGAGCACGATGGCGGAGCAGTTAAGTCGAGAATTCCCGGATTTGGTGATCGAGTTGGACGTAACCGAACCCGGTCGGCCGATCGGACTCGCCTTCTTGGAGTATGGCCGATTTTTTCTGGTCAATAACGGACCCTATTACCGCAATTACGATATTCCGCACTCGCCTCGAGAAAATTCCAATCTCTTCGTCTGGCCTGGGCCTGCAAGAACCTGGCTTGGGCGCGAGACGCTCGCGTTTGATACCTGGATCCCGAGTTACCTGGCCTATATGCATTATCTGCCGGACGGGGGATCCCCGTCGGTGCGGTCGAACCTCGGGTCGGTGCTCTTAGGCCACCATGCCTGGTGGGGCGATCTCCTTGCGATTCCGCCCGCCCACGTCGAGTTTATTGGGGCCCACGTCGCCGCTTATCATCGCCTGCGAGACCGCCTGTTGCTCGCGCCACTCCACCGTATGGGGCCGGTCAGCGGGAGTCCGGAAATCTACGAGCGGATCCACGACGATGGCACCGCACTCCTCGTCGTTTTTGCGACCGAGAATACCGTGTTTCATCATCGTCTCCCGCGATCGGTGGCGAACCCCCGCTGGCTCTGGCCCGGTTGGACCGTCCAAGAGGCTTCGGAGGGATCGATCCAGATCGCCGGGACCATTGAGGCGGGAACCGCCCAGTGGGGCTTCTTCGGTCTCGACGAGGAGACGGCCGAGTCCCTCGCCCGCCTCAAGGTCATAACCTGACCCTCGTGGGCCCAGGGAATGGGAATTCTGGCACGGTCCCAAGGGGATCGGTGCTCAGCGGTTCTTGCTCCCCGTCGAAAGACACGCCCCCTTTCCCGAGGGGCACGAAACCGCCAGACCTCCTGGCACCGACGTCCTCGCGAACCCTTCAGACGCACTCCTCCTCAGCCATCGCCTTTCCACCGAGGAGGAGAAGGCCGATGGGCCTGCAGTCAGGTCAACGGATAAAATCCCCCAAGGGCACTCACCTGGAGAGGAGCACAGCATGACACGCAGATCGATGGGCACACCGACAATCAAAACGGTCGCCGAATTAGCGAAGACCTCTCCGTCCACCGCTTCGCGGGCCCTGGCAAACTATCCCCATGTCCGAGAAGAGGTTCGGAATCGAGTGATCCACGCGGCCCAAGTACTGCACTATACCGGTTCACGGTCAACTGAACCGAACGCAGAGCTCCGAACGATGGCTTCGGTTCCCGACTACCCGGCCCGAGGGCGGATGGAGGCGGTCAGTAAAGCGCGAATAGGGCGCTATGTCGCAAACCAGTGGATCCAAGACGGAGACGTCATCGTGTTAGACAGCGGAACCACGGTGTATGAAGTCGCGCTCCATCTCGCAACGTCTCCGATTGTGTATACCTATTCGATTCCCCTGCTGGACGCGTTGAGTCGGCGTACCGTGACCGTTTTTTGCGCCCCGGGTCGCTATTATCCACCGGATTCGTGCAACGTGGGCGATTACACCGTAGCATTCTTTGAAAATCTCACCGTGCATCGAGCATTCTTGGCCTGTCACAAGTTCGACGTGCAAACGGGACCTTGCAACCTGCATGAAGAAATGGACCGCATTCGTCGCGCCATCGTAGAGGCCGCCGAGGAAGTGTTCATTTTGGCCGATCACTCCAAATTTACCGATGCTCAGCTCAAGCCGTATATGCCCCTCGAGGCCGTACGTGCGGTGATTACCGATACCCTACCCGACCGATTTCGCCAGGCCTGGAGGACGGGCGTCGAACTGATTGAAACCGATTCCCTCGACATCGCTCCCGCCATGGGCGAGCGGCCGCGCTAGCGGGGCAGGCCGTCAAGGTACACGAGGGTAGCCCATCCACCGGAGCTCTGCCCCAGCGACCTGCAAGCAAGACGTCGATCACAACAGGAGGGATAGACCATGCGTCTTCGTCACATCGAAACCTTTCAAGTGCCACCGCGCTGGATCTTTGTCCGGCTCGAGAGCGACGATGGATACGTGGGCTGGGGGGAGGCGATTGTGCCCAAGCGCGTTCGGGCCGTTCGAGGAGCTATTGCCGACATGGCCGAGAACCTCTTGGGCCAGCCTATGAACGCCATCGAGGATATCTGGCAGCGCCTCTTTCGAGGAGCCTTTTTTCGGCGCGGCCCCATCCTGATGACGGCGCTCGCCGCCATCGAACAGGCCTTATGGGATGTGAAAGGCCAGCGCTATAGCCTGCCGATTTACGAATTCTTGGGCGGCCGCGTGCGCGAGTCAATCCGCGCGTATGCGTGGATTGGCGGAGACCGTCCCGAAGACGTCGTGGCGCAGGCGCGCGTGCGTCAGGCCCAGGGCTACCAGGCGATCAAAATGAATGCCACCGGCCCGATGCATTATCTCGCCGATTATCCCGAAGTCGACGCCGTGATTGAACGCGTCGACTCGTTGCGATCGCACCTAGGGCCGGCATTCGGCATTGCTTTGGATTTTCACGGTCGCGTCCATGGAGCGATGGCCAAGGTCTTGCTATCCGCGCTCCAGCCCTACCATCTCCTCTGGGTTGAAGAGCCCGTCTTGCCGGAGCATGCCGAGTTGTTGCCAGAGCTCGCCCGTCTCGGCGTTCCTCTGGCGGCGGGGGAACGGTGGATGGACCGATGGGACTATAAGGCCGCGCTCGCCCAGCATAGCTTGGCCATTTGGCAGCCGGATGTGTCCTTCACGGGCATTCATGAGCTAGAGAAGATCGCCCGGATGGCGGAAGCGTTTGATGTGACCGTGGCACCTCATTGCCCCAACGGTCCTATCTCCCTAGCGGCCACCTTGCAAGCCCTGGCGGTGATTCCCAATGCCGTGTGGCAAGAGCACAGTCAAGGCATTCATTACCATCGTCCAAGCGAGGGACAGACTGCCCCGACGGAACCCGGCGACTATCTCACCGATCCCGTTCTGCTTCAGCCGCAAGCAGGCCAATTGCGGATGCTGGATGGCCCTGGCTTGGGTGTGGTGATGGATGAGGAGAAAATTCGCGCGAACGACGGACCTTGGACCTGGCCGGACTCCATCTGGCGCAATGCCGATGGAACGCTGGCCGAATGGTGACCAAGATCCGCCAAGAGACTGCCGAGAACCCCGTCGACCACGAGCCGCCAAGCCGATCGGGAGCCTACCGTCCTTCGCCCTCGTCCCACGTCAACCCCTTGAGCTCTTCCGGGGTGTTGGTACGGCGCCAGCGGTGAAAGTCGGCCTCAATCTCAGGGGCCCACTTGCGATCAATTTGCTCGGCGGTGTAGGTTCCCTCGCGAATGCGTTGAAAGCCAAATTGATCGCGCAGTCGCGTCCTTTCGGACTGTTCGCAACACGCTTCGGCCCACTGGGGGGGAATAAACAGTAGGCCCGAAGGAGTCCCCAACACCACATCACCCGGCATGACGATCGCCCCACCAATGCGACAGGGCACATTGATGCCAACCAACGTGACCTCCCGGATGGGCGTCGGGTCGATGCCGCGATAGTACGTCTGCAAGTGGTCAATGCCCTGGATTTGATCCAGATCGCGAATGCCTCCGTAAATGACCTGGCCGCGCCCTGTGCGGGCGGCGACCGCCGTCGACAGATTCCCTCCCGAGAAGGTGCCTTCGAACACTTTGTCAAACATATCGACAACCAGAACATCGTCCGTCTGCAGTTCATCAATCACCCAGGTGTTGAAAAATCCTCGCCGCCCTTCCTGGCTCTGCCCATACTCCAGCAGATAGTCATGAAGATCAGGCCGCTTGGGCACCATCACGGCGGTCACCGCCCGCCCCACCAAGATGCGATCCGGATGCAGGGCGTGGAGCCCCCCTTCAAACTGAAACTTGTAGCCTTGGCGCTCGATCACTCCCCAGGCCTCTTCCGTTGTCACCTGGGCCATACGCCGCAAAATCTCCTCGGATACCTGCGGACGGCCATCGGCCGATCGCGGTCCCCGCCACTCGGGGGTCAACTGTCTCACGTCGCTTGCGTTGCGAAATTGCATGCATCCGTCCCCTTTCCCACGATGATGGTTGTGTTACAGCAACATACTGCCCCCGTCGACGCGCAGGGCCGCTCCATTGATATAGTCGCTCTGCGGACTGGCCAGAAAGGCGACCACCCGTCCAATGTCTTCCGGGAGCCCGACCCGGCCCAGGGGGAATCGCCTGCGGCGCACGCCTAACTCCGTTGGAGGCAACGCCTCGACCAGTTGGGGATTTCCTTTGCCCCCGACATACACCGCACCCGGTTCCACGGCATTCACCGTGATCCCGAGAGAGCCAAGCTCCACTGCGGCCTCGCGCACCAGCATCTTCAGCGCGCCTTTGCTCATGGCATAGACGGGATCGAAGGCACTGGGGCGTTTGCCATGCACCGACGAGATGTTAATAATGCGACCATATCCGCGAGGAGCCATAAGCGCCGACGCCACCTGGATGCCCCACAGGTAGCCCTTAACGTTGGTGTCCATGACCCTTTCCAACAAGGCCTCATCATAATCCCACAGACTCCGGTTGGGTTGCACGGCTGCATTGTTCACCCAGATGTCGAGACGGCCCCAGGTTTTCGCCATGATCTCGGCACTGCGCGCAAGCTCCGCCCGATCACGCACATCCGCAGGCAAAATCATGCCCTCGCCGCCCCGCTCGCGCACGTGGGCCAAGGTGTCCTCTGCCCCCGCGGCTTGATTCCAATGATTGATGCCGACAACCACGCCTTGGCTGGCCAGGCTCACGGCGATGCCCTTGCCAATCCCCGTGGCGGCGCCCGTAATGACCGCGACCGCCCCCTTCAAATCATTCATGGGTGGATTTCTCCAGACACAATGTTGGTGGGGTCGTGGCACCATGAAACCTGGCCGCCTGCCCTGCCTGAACGGGTTCCTTCCTGGGTCAAGCCAGTCCAGACCCCCGTCATGGCGCATCCCCATAATACAGGAGGAGTCCCCCATCCACGCGCACATCGGCACCATGAATAAAGTCAACCTCGTCGCTCAACAGGCCCGCGACCGCCGCACCCACCTTAGTAAGGGGGCCCGGTTCCCGCCCGATGACCTTGTGCGCGAAGTTCTCGTATAGCGGAGAGATACCCGCTCCAAACTGCGCATCGTCCCCTGCCATGGCCCCCAGTTCGAGGAGATTCACGCGCACTCCGGCGGCCCCCAGCGCCACCGCCGCTTCATGCGCCAACATTTTGAGCGCGCCTTTGGCCATCGCATAGAGCGCGGCCGATCCCGTGGGCTTCTCGTCGTGAATCGAGCTGACATAGAGGAGGTGCCCTTTTCGTCTCTGCGCCATCCGATGCCCAAACACCTGCGTACACCAAAAAGCCGTATACAGATTAGCTTGGAGTTGCCGGTCCACCAGCGCCGGGTCACAGCTACGAAGGGTCGTCCGCTCGACCACCTGGTCGGTGTGAATGAGGACGTCGACGGGCCCTAGGGCCGACGCAATGGCCACGGCCGCCTGTTCCACGCGAGACGGGTCGTCCAATCGGGTCTGAAGCGCCATCGCCCCCGAAGGGCCAGACCGTCCCTCTGGTGAATTGACCACCAATCGACAGCCCTGCACTAACAGTTCTTCGGCCACGGCCTTGCCCCAAGGATGATCGACGTTGGTCACGAAGGCCACGGTTTGCATGCACCCCACTCCCTTCCCAAGGTTTTGGCCGCTAACTCCAGAGGCGGTCATGAGACCAGTCGTCATCCCATCTCGACGTGGCTTCCCACAGCCCAGGCCGGGCCGGATCCCGATGGGCCGCCAAGACCGCATCATGGAAATCTTCGATGCCGAGCCCAGCCCCCTCGGGGACGCGAAGAAATCCTTGCTGAATCAAGGGGCGGGGCAATCCCGTCACCATATCGTCCCACCAGGGGATATCCACGGCGTGATGCTCCAAGGCCACAAAGTTTTCCGTCGCCGCTGCCGCCTGCACGGCCGCGAGACAGCCAACCGGACTTTCCGCCATGTGGATGGCCATCGACACGCCGTAATCTTGGGCCAAGTCGCCGACCTTCTTGAGTTCCATGATGCCGCCCACAGTCAGTACGTCCGGATGAACGATCGAGACCGCATCAAGCTCCAGTAACGGCCGGAAGTTTTCTTTGAGATAGATATCTTCGCCCGTGCAAATGGGCACGGTTGTGGCGTGCGCTAATCGCTGGTATTGATCGGTCAGTTGCCAGGGGATGGCGTCTTCTAACCACGCCAAATGGTACGGTTCGAGGCGGCGTGCCAGTTCGATCGCGTCTTGCACGCCAATATGCCCCAAGTGATCGATGGCCAGCGGGACTTCATAGCCAATCTGTTCACGCACTTCTGCGACGAAGCCTTCCAAGCGATCCAAGCCAAGCGGGGTGAGGTGAATGTGCGTAAACGGATGGGCCAGATTCATGACATCATAGTGACGATTGCGATGTAGCCTCCACCCCCATTCCTCGTTCCCCGGATATGGGCGGCCCGCTCGTTCCATCTCCTCGAGAAAACCCAAGGGCGCGGACAGGGCTCCCGGCTCCCCCAGTAGCCGATCGATGCCTAGGTCCATTTTTAAGAACGTATACCCTTGGTCGATACGATCCTTCAACGCCTCAGCCATGGCTCGGCTGTCAGGACGCCCCTGCACCGCGGTGTCCGCGTACATCCGAATTCGGTCGCGAAACTTCCCTCCCAGCATCTGCCAGACGGGCACGCCATAGGCTTTGCCTGCCAGATCCCATAGCGCCACTTCAATCCCCGACACGCCGCCGCCTTGGCGAGCCGGACCTCCAAACTGTTTGATACGCCGAAAGAGTTTGTCAATATTACAGGGATTTTCGCCTAATAGGCGACTCTTCAGCATTAAGGCGTAGGTGGAACTGGCCCCATCCCGCACCTCGCCGAATCCCACCAGCCCTTGATTGGTATAAAGCTTCATTAAAAATCCCGAAGGGGCTCCTGTCACCTTGGCAAATCGCATGTCGGTAATCTTGAGGTCCGCCGGCCGCGAAAAGGTATTGACGTGCGCGAGCGTATCCTCAAATTTGTCCGTCATTCAGGTTCCTCCTGCCTCGTGAAAATTTCGGGGCCGTCCGTCAGACGCCCTCGATGGGGTCCACGGTTCTGCTAATTCGTGCGAACGGTTAAATTATACTGCCGGTATCATCTATGAACAATAGACGAAAGTGACGACTTCCCTGGGGATCCGCACCATCCGAGCCCGAGCGCGACGGCCGCACCCTCAAGCGCCCATCTGGGTGGGGCCTCGGACGATCTCGACCCGGGCTGCATTACGGCCGTCCATTGAAAATCAGACCGTCACCCGCCACAAATTGGTTGGACCACCAATAGAAGTGCTTCTCCCGCGGCATCCGCGGAGTCCGATGATACCGCGCCACCTGTTCCTCGGGTTGCCAAAACCTGTGAAGACGTTCTCGGAGCGCCCCGATACGTGCCCCATATTCAGGATTTCCCGCCTGCGACTGGACTTCGTCTGGATCTGTGCGCAGGTCATACAACTCGTCTCGTCCGTCCAAATACCAATTGTATTTCCACGGGCCCGTCCGCAACATGCACCCCGCCTGTTCGGGGTGTTTCAACACCACACTCTCCGAAAAGATTCCCTCGCGTGCCAACGGCTTCCTCCCCAGCAAAGGCTCCAGATTCAGTCCGTCTCCCCCCTGAGGCGGTGCCAAGCCGGCCCATGCCGCGATGGTCGGCCACAAATCAATATGGCCCACGGGGTCCGCGATGCGCATCCCCGACGGGATATCCGGTCCTTGCACGATGAGGGGTACGCGACTTGAGCTTTCAAAAAATACGGTTTTCTGCCACAGACCATGAGATCCCAGCATATCGCCGTGGTCTGCGGTATACATCACGACGGTGTGATCCGCCAACCCGAGATAGCGAATCACCTCGAGAATCCTCCCCACGGCATCATCCACCCACGTCACGCAGCCATAATAGGCCGCCAGCGTCCGCGCGTGCTCGCGCTCTTCATGACCGTTGCCGGGGTAGCGGTGGGGGCTGCCCTGGGCGGCCGCCTGCACAAACGGGACCATCCGTCCCAGCTCGTCGGGGTCCAGAGCGGGCAATCTCACCGTTTCCAGGTAGGCATCAAGGTAGCGTGTCGGAGGATTCCACGGAAAATGGGGCTTGTCGAAGTTGATGGAGAGAAAAAACGGTTGGCTAGGTGTGTGATCGACCTGCTGTAATAACCATCGGGTGGCTTCGGCCACGCAGATTTCCGTCTGAGTCAGGGCGAGGGGAATCCCTGACGGCCCCGAATCGCCAATCAAGTCTCCCAACCCCGATTCGCCCTTGGCCTCCGTGCGCGCGGGATCGGGTTGGTGCGCCTGCCCCCAGAAATCCCCGTAGGGGCGCTGTTGGTAGCCATGATATTGTTCTCCGTTGAAATGGGCCTTCCCGATGAGACAGGTGCGATAGCCGGCGTCGGCCAACCACCGGGGTAGCGTCAAGCCATCCGCCGCCAAAATATGCTGGTTATCGTACACCCCGTGATTGCGACAATATCGCCCTGTCAAGAGGCTCGTGCGACTAGGAACACAGAGCGGGCCCTGACAATAGGCCGCGTCAAACACCGTGCCCTCCGCCGCCATCTGATCTAAGTGCGGCGTGCTAATCTGGGAATTTCCATAACATCCCAAGGCCTGCACACTATGTTGGTCCGAGAGGATCATCACCACATTCCGAGGCGTATGGCCCACCCCTTATCCCTCCTTTTTTCGGTTCGCACGCTACCGACCCGGTGGCACGGCCCCGTCATCGGAAGCTCTGGGCATCGTCCAGGGCCGTTGACCTCATGAAGGGAACCCGTCAGCGTGGTTCATGGACCTCCGTTCACGGATCGCTGGAAGCCCCCGGGACCTAAACCGGGGCGGTGAACTGTCTTTGCAGCCATACCGCCGCTCCTCCGCACGGGGCCAACACCACATCGAGGGTCGTCCTGGGGGTGGCCATCCCGTGATCCGCACGGATGAGGGTGCCCGTGTCATCGTCCTGATACCGATGGGCCTGATAGAGCCCCTCTTCTAAAAACGACAACGCCAAAGAAACCCTCTTCGGCTTGGGATCCGCCGAGATCGCTCCAATCCACCAATCGCCCCCTCGCTGTCTCGCAATCACGACCCATTCCCCGGGATATCCCTCGATCAACTGGCTCTGTTCCCAACTGCTTGGGCAAGCTTTTAAAAACTCCATCGCCTCCTCCCCGTAGTCGCGAAACCGTGGGATGCTTTCCGAAAGATGCTGCAAACTCGATTCGAAAATCACGGGCAAGGCTAACTGGTGCGCTCGCGTGGTCTGCCCACGTACCTTGGAAAAGGTGACGGGCGTGTAATCCATGGGACCTACGACATTCCGGGTAAACGGCAACGTGCAGTTATGCACGGCAGTGGGGGCGTCATGAATCCCACGGTACTGTTCCGCTCCATAGACGCCCTCTCGCGTGAGTAAATGCGGCCATCGCCGTCGTTCACCGGAAGGCTTGGTGGCCCCGTGGTAGTTCAGCAGCAACCGATGGCGCGCGGTCGCTTGCGCCAAGGCATCATAGATCCGAATGGTATCCTGACAATCACTATCAAAAAAGTCCACTTTGATCCCCGATATCCCTAGCCTAGCCCACAAGGCGAGCGTTTCCTCGCGATCCTCGTCCGACAGGAGGTCGCGGTGATGCGCCCACACCAAGATGTCAACTTGGCGGGCATGGGCATAATCGAGGAGCTCTTCGATCCATTCCATTTTCCAGCCCGCATCGCAAAGGAAGAACTCCCACCCCATGTTCGCCGCAAAATCGACGTATGCTTTTTGCACCTCCACGCGGTCTTGCGGTTCACCGGCCCACCACGACCAGTAAACCCGGCCCGGCCGAATCCATGACGTATCCACAATGTCAGGCCCCGGATTCAACGTTTCAATGAGGGTGGATGAGAAGAGATCGGCGAGCGTTTCGGTCAGAATAGCGACTCGCCATGGCGTCGCCATCGGTTGGATGGCTTGCACCGGGTTGACTTGGTCGACCGCAAACACCAGACGCAACAACCCCGGTGCGTCCTCATCGGACATCACATGCGACCCACAATACTGTCCGTAAACCCCGGCCTCACTCAACAGCATCCATCGAGCTCCAGATTGCTCCAGTAAAAGGGGAAAATTATAGGCCCCTCTCAGATGCCCCTCACGTCGCGGATAGAATGCCTCATAATTCGCCGTGACGGTTTGGGCCCACGATTTCCACGGTGAGGGCTCGGCCAACACGAATCCACTTTTCTCGGCATAGACCTGAATGGGCCCCACACCGCCCATTTCATACCGATAGGCCACGCCATCGTCATACGCCCGAATCACGAAGTCCATGGCGTATCGGTGGCGACCCAATCGGAGCCGCAGCTCGCGGCAATGCGCGACGGCGTGATCCGTCTTGCCGGCCACCATGGTGTAGGATTCGTCGATCTCCGCCCTTATTTCACCCAAGCAAACCAAGTGATCGCGAAAGTCCGCGACACTCGTCAAAATCCCTAGAGGGGACCACGCCAACATCTGCGCGGTCTCCATGCGAACCGCGTAGGTCGCGATGCCCTCCTGCAAACGCACTTGCACCTCAATCCGCCCATTCGGCGAGGTCAGCCCCCAAGAACCCTCGTGTGCCTTGACCTGCATATCGTCTGCTCCTCCGCGCGTCATCCTTGAGACCTGTCGTGACCGCTGGCCGTCCCCCTGACCGCTATTTGAAACCTGCTCAAACTGACCTACAAGGCAAACGCCGATTTCCATGGGGATTCTTCGCTCTTTCGCAGGCCGCAGTTTGGCTCCGAGCCGTCTCCGGCTCATCTCTCCGCAGGGTCGGAACCGCAACCTCGAAAGTCCTGCCGGTAGCCGTAGCCGTTCCCCTCATCAGAAAGCCTCCAAGCGGCTTCCCTCCGGTACTTAGCTTCCTTCCGGCGACAGGGAGGGTCTGGTCCCCCACCGCTACCTTCTTCCTTTTTCCGTCCCCTTGCGAGCAAAGCGAGCCCCTACTCGAGTACTGCGTGCGATGCACGACGGATTTCCCGGGGTAGTTTCCCCTTGGCCGGTAAAGCAGTCCGGTAGCTGGCTTGCTCCGGCGGGGAACATCCCCGCCACGAAATCAGGTGCTCAGGACCTTCTTTTTCTCGAAAATCTCTCGTGGGGTTTTCAAGAACACTTCCTTCGGCATCCCCACATGAATCCGTTTCCGGAGTTCGGGATCGGTATACCGGCGCTCCACCGACCGGCTTCTCCGGCAACTTCCCGCTTTCCTCGGACGCTTTTCTAAAGCCTCGCCGGCCTAGGGTCAAACCCTAGGCACCCGCTCCACGAAGCCACACCGGCTGGTGGGTCTGGGCCGATTCGTAGAGGGCTTCCAGAATCCGCGTCACGACAAGCGCTTGCCGCGCATCCACCGTTACGGCCGGTTCCCCCCGCACGGCCCGAATAAATTCCCGCGCCTCCGTATATTCAGGCCGGGATTCCAACGGAACTTCCGCATAGGTCTCTCCCCGACCGCGCAACTCAAGCCGTTTGGTGACGAGGGCACCCCGTTCCACGCCGTTGAGTCTCAATCCATCGCGCATATCGGCCCCGCCACGCGTACCACACAAGAGGGTTTGCGCTTCCCCCGTCTCCAACGTGTTGAGGGCCCAACTGGCCTCCAACCAGATGAGGGCCCCATCCCGCATCTGAATATAGCCAAAGGCGGCATCCTCGACAGACATCGCCGACGCGTTCCACGGTCCCCAGGAATTGACCTCGGTCCCCCGATGGGCCAACTCGGTAAAGGTCGTTCCCACCACCATCGCGGGCTCGTAATTATTCATACACCACAAGGTCAGGTCCAGCGCATGCGTGCCAATATCAATGAGCGGGCCCCCGCCCTGATCCGCTTTCGACAGGAAGACGCCCTGCGTCGGAATGCCACGCCGCCGGACGGCAAGCGCTTTGGCAAAATAAATATGCCCCAAATCCTCGGCTCGGCAAATCTTGCGCAGATATTGCGCGTCAGGCCGCCAGCGATTTTGGTATCCAATGGTCAACACCTTCTGAGCCTGGGTGGCAGCCTGGACCATGCCTTCCGCTTCGCTGCTGGAAATGGCCATCGGTTTTTCGCACATCACATGCTTTCCGGCCGACAAAGCGGCCACGG
>JAKBXD010000111.1 GCA_021840785.1 Pseudomonadota bacterium | reverse complement strand
ATATGGCGTCCTCAAGGAATCGCAAAGAAGGTCTATATACTGGCATGACTATCGAGATTTTCGGCGGCTCCTTCCACTTTGTAATCTGCATGATGATTTCATTTCTATCGCTTCTTGATAGCGTATCGTAGCGTTGGATCCAGGCTGAGTAATCGCCTTGGCTAGTGACGGAGAGCCATCGTTTAACTAAAGGCCGCAAACGGGCTTTAACCGATGGCATGAAGCGAAAATTCTGATACATCAACTTTGCGATATCATAACGAGCCTGTTTTCCTTGCGGAGTTGCGGCCAAAGCCAACCGGAGGCGAGAGCAGAATTTATTTAGCGCTCGAAGCGGTACCGTCAGTCGCCATGAACGCGAGTTGGTCAATAGCTCGATCTGGGCCCTCAGGCGCTCCCCGCTCTCCCTTGCCTCATGCAGTGCTTGGGTCAAGGCGCTGTAATTACTTATGGGGGATGAAGGGTAAGCGGGATTTTGGGCTAACGTGCCGTTTTCTTGATAAGTCGGCAGTTGATGTTGTCTTTGGGCATTTTCTTCGTCCTTTTGGGTCGGCGACGATAACATGACTTCCAGCTTGTCCGCTTTTATTAACACGTCCTGGGGCACTGGGATCTCTAGCCACGGATCCTGATCTACGAAAGATAACTCGACGTATGTTTCTTGGCCTACACCAGCGCTTGGGATAATACCCTTCGCAGCTTTAGAGAGCAGGGTTTTAACCGTTCTGTCCCAGACCCACAGGGAGGTAGCGCCCTGCAAGACACGGATCGAGTATAAGCGTATCATCCCTCTACGATCTGCCGGATCAAGCCGCAAGGCATACGGCGCATCCGTGGGTAATAGGAATTCAATTGTCGTGCGATCAACCCCAACGGGGAGATAAATCCTATGGCTGCGCGTTTCATCAAAGGACTCATTCTGCCCTCGCCAATAGATCTGACATGCGAATAGCGGGGGCATTTTTGCACCAAGATAGGACGGTAGACGGCAGAATGCGTCTTTAGCTACCGTGTCTGGGAACGCCTCTATAATGAACTGGTACGTCGTCGCATCCTGTTGACTTTCTAGGTGCCGAAGGAGTTCCGGGCCTAACTGGTTAGGCATGGCGCCAGAGAACTCCGAATCTTGTATATTCACAGCGATGCGATCGACTATCTGGCCACGGTAGCCGTTAGTGCCTAGAAGACGCAAGAAGCTTTTCCCTGTATAGAATCTCAGGTGCGTCTCATCCAGCAGACCGCGTTCCCGGTAGCGGAAGTCTCCACTCATGATCTCCATAAGGACGCCCATGTAACCGACGTTTGGTATAGAGATAATCAGACTTCCCGACGGAAGGAGGCACTGGCTCAGCCTCTGCAAAACACGGCTCGGATCCCTAAGATGTTCCAAAACATCCGCGCAGATGACAAAGTCATAGAACCTTCCGCCTAACGCGACTTCCAGCTGATCCGATTCTACGTCTATTTCCCATAGCATTCGATAGTGAGGCCGCGCTACGGCGGCGGCAAACGTATTGACCTCAATCCCATCCACTAGGCAGTGCTTTTCGCGCCATAGGTACTGGCCGAGGGATCCCGTTGCGCACCCGATATCCAATACTGTGCAACCAGAGGTCACTATTCTGGCAATTTTCGCTAGACTATCATTAGCATTAGGGTCTAATGCATTACGGCTGTAGATATGATTTTGTGGCTTGCTATTCACGGCGAATGAGTTCCCTAAAGTTTGGCTACGCTTGATGCGGTTTTTCCTGTTATGTTGCGCGTATCTCTGTTTTTGGCATGAGGACGAATTTCATCACACTGCCGCTCTCGGGCACCATTTCTTTTACTGCATATGGCCGACCCACGGAGGGCGAAGCGAGGGCACGGAGCCCGCGGGATCTGCCATACGGCCGGCAATGGGCGTAGGGTCCGGGCGAGTGGCTGCGGAAAACCCGCCCTTCGTAGGGGCGGCCGTGCCGAAGTGGGTGCAAAGGCACAAAGGGTGCGCAAAGACCTAATGCGCCAGGCCGACTTGGACGTCTCGGCGCGCACACTAATGGCCAGCGCACAATTGATAAGCCCCGTATTCCGGTAAAGGTTGTCCGTATTATTGAGGCCCCCTATTCCTGTCTTCATCTCGTCCGGTTTATTTCTCGCGGGAATGATGATTATGACAAACGGAAACGACGTGACACTAAACGATGGCAGACCGTTAATACCATTGCATGCCCTTTCAAGTGCTGCCTCTTCCTCCTTCGGCGCTAATGCTTGGCAAAACCGCTCCTTTGATGCCCCCATTGCATAGAAAGCCGGTACCGCTTCACCTGTAAATTGATACACGATATTGTCCTTTACGCCTCGCAGAATAGCCCACACGCAGCGCGGCGCAGCCGTGGCCATTAGGCCCGCAAATTCTTTTTGCTGCACACCCGCGATGGCACGATCCCCTACGTACAGCACAACGCGGCCCTCGGCGAAGAGGTGCAAAAAACGCATCCGCGTGACAAAGCGCAAGTGCGTGAACGCCAACAATTCTGCTGCGCGGTCACGGAAATCACCTGATATGCATTCTATAAAGCCGCATATATCACCAGCCATTTGTGTAGCAATGAACGTTTTTCTCGCCGGCGCCAGATGCCCCTCACCTTCTGAAGCACGGTGCCCGAATTGCGGAGATACCCCAAAACGCCTGCGTACGGCATGCACTCGTAGCACCGGTCGCCGCGTGTCGCCGACAAGAGCGCTGATTCGAGGCCAAGTTCCCACATACCCTGATCAAACGACTTGGAGACAGCCACGGCCGCCTGGTTGGGCTCTATGCTGCCCACAAACCATCGCTTGTTGTCTGCCAGATGCGACCCAAAGTACCCATCGCACAACCGACATCCCGTATGATTGATCCACCGGCTATTCTGCCCGCAATATTGCCGGGCTTTTGTTGGCATGGGGACCCGCGCGCATACCTCAGGAGATGCAGACGAATCGTTCATAATACTCTTCCCCACAATCCACCTCGGGATCCGAACGCGGCATCCGCCAGCGACAGGATCCGTTGTCGTTTTCTGTACGTCAGCGGCCATCACGGCAGACACCAAGGAAATGCCAGATCCTTAGCGTGCGGTAACCCGTAATGAGCCCTGAGCAGCCCCATGTCGTCCACCCCAACGCGCGGCCCAGGCCGGTACTGCCCGAACAGGCGGGGACGGGCCGTGGCGCCCGCAGTCAAGAATAACCTCCCTTGCCCTTGCCGCACCGTCCCTTGACATCCATTTCCTCCCTAAACGTATTGATCCGTTGCAACGCCACAGTTTTTTCAACGACAAAAATTGATTCTGCGGGGACATACCTCAAAACATCGGCACAATCTCGCTCAATCCGCATGCAGCAATTCTCAATGTGAAGAGATATAGCTCCGGACCACCCGACGGCGGCCAAACTGACGTTCAGCAATTGGTGTCGGAAGCGCACTCTATCCAGTAGACTTGTAAGGGGTTTCGACAATTCCGCGGGCCACCTCATCGGGGGACGGGGACTTTAGTACCAAACCCCATAAGTACCACATTGAAAATTGCTGATCCGCATGCCCTTCTATTCCGCCTTCACGGGCCTTACAACATGCTCGGTCGCTCCCGAGCCCCTAGTTTAATCCGCGCGACCAGCTCGCGAACGCCCAGGCCGCCGCCAATTTTTATGGCCTCATGGAATCCGCCAAGGCCTGCGGCCTTGAACCTTCCACCACCTACACCGGGCCTTCACCGATCTCCAAGACCCGCCCCCGAAAATCCCGAGGCCTTGCTGCCCATCAATCTTACCTCCAATCCGAGATTGCACCGCGATCCGGCAGCCTGACCGCCTCATCTCATTCAGTCCTATTGCCCTATCCGCCCCGTCCCCGTCGCCGTAATTTTTAGAAAGGCTACAGGACTGAGATCACAGCTGGGAGGGTTTATGGAATGGTTACCAATGGCCGCACAAAGATCCAGCCGGGGCGCCACTTTCTCCATGTCAGTGAGAATTCGTTCGCGCCTAGACCGGCCTCCTACAGGTCTCGACTGTTCCGGTAGCTAAGGTAATGTGGCGCATGCGTTATACCAATTTTGACTGACACCATTATACCATAAAGGCTTGTATCTATCGACTAAATCAGAGGTGCCATAAATGACATTCACTTTTCTTTGAAGAACCCCCCCTTTGTAGGGTAGGAACACTCAGCCGCCGCTTTTTGGGTTATACCTCGCCAGCATGCACATCGTCATACCAATGTTTCCAAGATATGTCTGCCGCCGGAAACCCGCCTCTCTCATAAGAGCTATCCGCGCCATACGACCACGCGCCAATGCACGCCGAATCTTACAAATAGTCATTCGCGCTGATGGAGAAAGAACCCCATTCGATTCCTCGAGTGCGACCACATGCTCCTCCAGTTGGCGCAAAAACAGCGTAGCACATCGCCGGAACGCCTTGATAAAGCGCGGCACAACCGACGGTACTGCGCCTATCGCATTATGTCCGTGCTGTCGATACAAAATCGCAGGTATTGGATCAAAAATTATGTGGCCACCGGCAGCAGCGACGAGAATATAGCTCCACCAATCATGCACTGTGTTACCGGGTGGCGGTACGCTATTCACTAGCCGCACGGCCTCCTGGTTCAACATCGCCGTGCAACCTGTGACAATGTTTTGCAGAAGTGCAGATGGAAATCCAGGCCCGAAACGCGGTAATGGCGATAATCCCCGCCTCTCAAGGCGTTCGCCAACGATAGCCTGCCGCCCACAGTAGAGAGACGGCACTCCAGGGGCTTGAGCAATTAAGTGATCTATGGCCCTTTGCAGCTTATCTGGAAGCCAGACATCATCCTGATCCGCAAACGCCACTAAACGGTACTCCTCCACCTCCCTTAACAACGAAAAAAAACTTTTCGCCGCCCCCAGGTGCATGCCTCTGATGCCTATCTCAACACAGCGGGCACGTCCAACCCACTCCGTAAACGCCTCCATAATTTCCCGCGACCCATCGCTCGAGCCGTCATCTCGCCAAAGTATCCGCCAATTCCGATAGCTCTGATCGGCAATGCTTTTTAACTGCTCCTCTAAGTACTGCTCCCCATTAAACGTCGACAACAAGATTCCAACAGGCGCTTCCAGGTTCGCGAGCTGCTTCACGTTCTCCGCTGCGCCATTCACCAATTCCGCACTTTGGCAAGGCTTTTTGTCCACGCTATAGCCCGTCCACCATGTCATTATGTCCTTGCGCCAATCGTCCACTCACCTGCAATGTTAGTAGTCGGACAGCTACATCCAAAAACCTGTTTACCGGGCTTACGGAGAACATCTGTCGAGTCTTTCGCGAAGCGCGTGACGGCCTCGTCAAAAGCCATTGATAGTAATGTCGAGAACTTTTGGTATTACCCTCAAACATAACCCTATACATCCTTAAAAGTCACCCTCACCGCATAGGTCTGAACGCTCACCACTAACCCACGCATCTACCTGTATAGCAACAAGCCCGAAAGCCAAGAAGTAGTCGGGGACCATCAATCCCAAGCCCCGCGAGTTTCATGGCGAATGGAATTACACCATCACGCCCAAACACTGTTCGGGATAACTTCTCAGGTTATTCTTTCGCAACTCCTAAGCCTCCCACGGTTTCCGTCAATCTAGCGCCTGATGGGCCTGTCCAGATTAGTGAAATGGAAGTACTGAGCAAGAGAGTCCCGAGCCTCGCGTACGGACTTGTAGGCCTCGAGATACATCTCCTCGCATTTGACAGAGCGCCACAGCCATTCGATGAAGACGGTGTCCCGCCGGCAACTTTTATCACCTATGCTGATATCGATCGCGGGGCTCTTATAAACTTCAATAAGGCGAGTCGGCAGCGGGCGATTATGCATAGACTGTTGCAGCCGCCAGCTCAAGCCCAGATCGATCCTTATCCGACACTATGAGGCGTGCCGCGAAGGGCCATTCTATGGCGATATCCGCGTCGTCCCAGCGGATACACCGCTCATACTCCGGCGCCCAATAATCCGTCGTCTTATAAAGAAACTCCGCCACCTCAGAGAGAGTGAGAAAGCCATGCGCAAATCCGGGTGGAATCCACGCGATTCGCTTGTTCGCGGCCGACAGATTAAAGCCCGCCCATTTACCGAACGTGAGTGAACTCTTACGGATGTCCACGGCGACATCGAATACCTCGCCCTCGATGACGCGGACGAGCTTACCCTGGGGCTGCTGGATCTGGTAATGGAGGCCCCTTAAGACCCCCTTCTTGGATCGTGAGTGGTTGTCCTGGACAAACTCATAATCGATCCCTAGCTCTTTCAGGGTCTTCTTGTTGTAACTCTCGAAAAAATGTCCGCGCTCGTCCTCGAACACCCGCGGCTCGAAT
>JAKBXD010000110.1 GCA_021840785.1 Pseudomonadota bacterium | reverse complement strand
TAATAACCCCTAATAACCCCTAATAACCCCTAAGAACCCCTAAGAACCCCTAAGAACTTCAAGCTCCCTTATTAAAGACCTAAAAATCTGTGGGTTAACCGGTGTAGGGTGCGATTTTATGTATTTAGGTGCGGCGTGCCATACATCATATGCAATGGCTATTGTACATTCATACCATGTATTGTCCTTAATCAGGCCCTTACCATCACGACAAATAACCTTGGCCGCTACTAGCTTACCGAAGGCCATCAGCCAACGTTGATTTTCGTAGGAACTGATCTTGGGGCCGAATCGGACCTCTTGGTTCCCGTTCATGACCATCCATCGTATTAGCACCATCTTATGAGGCAGTTTGGTGTCAGTATCGAGTGTACGAAGCTGCTTCCTAATCTTCCGCTTATTTAACAACCATCCACAGAAAAACAATGAAGCGGTAATAACAACGATTACGGCGACAACTTTAAGCAAAAGAAACAGAGCGTTTGCAGTTAGAGTGATGAGCATAATTTACCTTTATTGCTGGAAAACGTTCATGCTGAGCACGAAGTTCCATGCCGTCTAGGGTTAAGATGGGATACAGCACAGACTCAAAAATATCTTGACAAGCGCTTGACACCTACTATTGCTTTGCTATCATCCAGATTAAGGGCAACCCTCGCGCCAGCTGGGCGCGGCAGCATTTTCAAGAACAGCAACCATGAGCTTTACACTGACCCCGCCTTTCTGGCCTTGGTCAAAAAAATAGTCCGACCTTGCGGCATGCCCGAGGAAAGACCCCCAGGATAGATCCGTCCCGGGTTTCAGTAAAAATCCTCAAAAAATGGCTTCACACAGGCGCTTTTCTGCGCCTCAAAAATCCCTTGCATTTCAAAACTTAGCGGCGCGCGCGGTTGCGCGTGTCGCGGCCGGCGCGCCCCTCGTTTTCTTTGCGATCTCAATTGGAGGGGGACAGCAAAAATGATCGTTTTTTTTGCGCCACCCGGCCGGCGCTCCTGTGTCTATTTTTAGGAGCGTTGCTATGAACATTGAAACTGTATATCGAGAAGAAATCCCTGGTTTTATAGCCGTTTTTGAGTCGGTCCGCCGACTTTCCACCTTTCACAAAATCGAGTTTGAAGACATGGTGGAGACGGCGGCCATGGCCGCCTGGCACCATAAAAACAATATTCAGGCGGCGATCAAGGAGGCGCGGCAAGCGCTTAACGCCGAACGCCGCCAACGCCTCCCAGTTCGCCCAATCGACGATCGGGTGGATGGCAATGGAGACGTGGATGTAGAGGCCGACGTCCGCCGCTTACCCGAGGGAAAGACTCTCCAGAACTTGAATGAGGATGGGGAGTACGAGGACCTTGAGGGAGAGAATAGCGATGCCGGGCTGGCAACCCTTGACACCTATCAGGATGACCGGGAGCTTCCAAATCTCTCGCCGGGCACCCTGATTGCGGCCGTTATATTCTTGGCTAGGAAGGGGCAAGATGTCAAGCAAATCGCTACGCGTCTTGGCCGCACCCCGGCCCGCATCCGCCAAATTCTAAGGGATAAGGAGGGCATCCTGAAAGCCGTCGAGGATGCGGCTGCCTGCCAGGAGCTCCCAGGGTTTACCTGCACTCCCGAAGATGTGCGTGCCCCGCGCAAGCCGATTCGCCATAAGCCGCGGGTGGCCCGGGGAGAGCTTGAGGAAGACCATGGCCTTTCCCTTTTTGAGATGGAAGCGATATGAAAACCGGCCCAATGTTCCACGGTGTATGTTCCACCATTGCGGGCGCATCGTGCATTTGTGTGTATGAGGATGCAGAATATTCGACGGATGAAAAAGTTTATGTGGCGCCCTTGCGGGACCGGGGAAACCTGCCTACCATCATTGCAGACAAAAGAAAGGCCACGCTCCTAAACGTGGCCTTCCCCAGAATCACCGAGCGTTCGAGAGGCGCAACGGCATGAACAAAAGTATACCAGACAATTTTGGTTTCACAACCGAACAAGTAGAACAGTTGAGAAAAATGGGGGAGGAAATCCAGCGGCAGCCAGCTTTCAAAAAGCTGCGCCGAAGGCTTCTTAACTCTGCATCTCTGGCGGGCTTGATGATTGGGCGGGGCCGGACCATGATCCCCGTCCGGGTAGCCCCGCGCACTCAGGCCCGTGCCCGTCGCTCACCGGCCAGCACACGCCGGGCGACGTCCGATTCCGGAGGGTCAGACGGCGACGGAGGAGACCCCGAACCGCCCCGACCATCTCTTTTATATAGTCTCTCTGCGTACGCGTATGGGGGTGCTCCGTGAGGCGCCCCATCGACTACGATATCCGCGCGGAGCTCGACCGCGCTGGCATTCGCTATAAGAAGAGCGGACGAGGCTGGATTCGGTGCCGTGCAATATGGCGTGATTCTCGAGAAAACGATCTATGTATCCACCTGGAGGATGGCGGGTGGATTGATCAGGGCGGAGATAAAGCGCGAGGAAATCTACGTGAGCTTTGCGAGCGTTTAGGACTTAATGGCCCGGTTCGTAAGGAATATTCACAAGCTGAAAAAGACACCTGGCTTAAAGCGAAACGTGACCGAGAGGCCAAGGACAAGAAGGCTGAGTCGGAGACTATCCAGGGGGCAAAAAGCATATGGGCACACACTGTGGACTTGGCGGATGAGGCCAGCCCCCGCGCCGCAGCCGTACGCGATTACCTCACATATCGTGGACTAAACTGGCAGACGGTGGCGGAGGTCGCCCGTGCCGGCTGGTCACAGAAAATGCCCTGCCTTATATATGGTCGTCGTCACCCAGTCACCGGAGAGATCAACACTATCCATAGGGAATGGGACAAGCGCACGTGGCCCAAGGAAGATGGCGGGAATAAAAGGGGATTAGGCCCCGCCAAGTTCTTAAATCAATCCGTATACGTTCTGTATAACAAACAGCAGATCGGGAAAACGGACTTGGCCGTGATCGCGGAGGGCCAGTTGACGGCGGCCGCTTTGGCCGAAATATACAACGCGCCGGTCCTATCATTCTTCACCGCCGGCGGCCTTGAGGCGCCTGCGCGCAAAATCATCAAAGACCTCTACCAAGCAGGCCACACCCATTTCTTAATCCCCTGTGATTCAGGCAAGGCGGGCATTGATGCCGCTCACGAATGTGCCCGCCAGATCCTCATGATCTGTCCAGGGGCCAAGGTCACGATAAGCGTTCCGCCTCCTGAGTGGGCCATATTAAAGAAGGGGTGCGATTGGCTCGATGTTTATACAGGTTTCGGTGACACCAAGGGGCTAGGCGCTGATGCGACCCGCGATCTGATTGAGAGGTGCGCGGTGGCGCCCCGGTGCGCGATGACCGCTCCGGACCCATCGGACCACAAAGTTGCGTACATCCCCCGCGTGGTACCCCATGCCCCTATCTGGCCAGGGCAGGTTCGGCAGTCTGTACGGTCGGCAGAAATCATTTTGAATCGAGCGCTCTGGCGCGAAATCTTCGAGGATGAAAAACCCAGCATCGTCGTTGGCGACCCGGGGTTAGGCAAGTCCACCAATCTTGCGCGGCTAGCAGCCAAATTGTGGAAGATCAAGCTGGCTGCCGGGCGATTTGCTGACTCAGACAAATCCTATGAGGCCCGCATGTATCGCGTGCTCGTCTGGTACGGCAGGAGGCGGGGCTGGAACAAGCCGCTCGACCATATCCCCCCGATCCTACTACTGGTCCCAAACCTGAGCCAAGTGGCCGAGTTGGTGGCCATGATAAATGGGATCTGCGCGGGGCTTGCGGTTGCGCACAAAGGCCGTGATGACCAGAACTGTTTTAAGCACCCAACGATTGAGGCTTTGATGAATCGTAGCCGTGCTCCGATGGAGGCCTTTTGTCGGGATTGCAAACATGGTCTGCCCGATGTCGGACGCCCAGCTGATGTCGAGCCCTGCCGCTTCATGGTCAATCTACGAGCAAGCGAATTTATCCCCATTGTCGTTGCGGCACATGCGGCCGGGTCGGAGCGGAGTATCTTGTATGGCTACAAAACGATTGATGTAGTGGGAGGAAAGGAAGGCTGGACACAGCAGAGAAAAATCGGTGTGGATGAAGCACCGCCAAATCGCACCCCTGGCCTTGTGGAAGACGAGAAGAACCCCGGGGGACGACGGGGGTCCATCAGCTCGGATGATATTCGAGAATGGCGGGCTATTGCGCCTGAGGCGATAAAAAGCCTAAGCGAAATCGTCACCTGGCGGAAAAAAACTGACTTAGTCTCTCAAATCTTAGGCGTGCGGCGGTCGGTCGGAGATTTGCGAAAGCAGATCAGACGAGACCTCCGCGACCGGCGGAGCATACGATCAGAGATTAAAGCAACTACATGGGATAAGGCGGCGTGTACGGGCCTGAGGGCGCGCAAAAAAGAACTGGGAGCCCAGATCATTGCGGGCGCGGCCCTCTTAAAAAGTGAAGTGGTTCGTCTCAATGATTTGTCCAGCACGGAGGCCTGGGTGGAGCTTAAGGCCTGTCGGGCGGCGCTCTCTTGGACCAAGCGCATGTCGCTATGGCTCCAAAAGTTCGATAATGCCCGGCACGCGGCCCCGATCGATGACGCCCCGTACCCAGTCGATCCAGATGCATGGGCGGCGCTCGCTAACCTCTGCCTCCACGTCCCCGAGAAGGCGGTTCACAGGGACGCGTCGGTGCTGGAAAAAATCATGTGGGACAAAGGCCAGCAGATTAAACGCCTCCCGCTGCGCGGACTGCACAGCCTCGGGATGGCGTTGCGCGAGGGGGTGTGCGCATTCCACCGGGGCCATGTTGTGGCCAGCAGCACGTCAGGATTATGGCGGCAGGCCGCAGCCCGAGGAGCCATTATCCTGGATGGCACCCCCAAGATCAGGATGAAGGCTGAGATCGTGGACCAAGGAGGCCGGGTCTATGAGATCCGGGCGCTGGTACCGGAGGGGTGTGAGGCCCGGCGTGTCCAGGTCATCAACAAGTTCAACGGCCGGTCCGGGCTGGGCGACCCAGAGACCATGACCCAGAGGGTTGAGAATGTCCACCAGAGAATCCAGGCTGGTGCCGTGGTCCTCACCCACATGCCGATCTCCCGAGCGGCTTTGAAAGCGGTCCAGGATAAGGGCGAGGACCCCGACACCATAAAAAACCGGATGCGCTATTGGGGGCCTGGGCACAAGGCACACAACGACTGGAAAAATGAGACCGACCTGTACATCGACGGGCTACAAATTCCAAGCGGACTGGATCAGTGGATTGGGTACGAAGCCGACCGGCGCGCCCTGGCCGCCATCGGCATCGAATGGCCGGCTTGGGATGGCACAACGGTCCGAAACGTTGACGTAGAAGGGAATGGGCGGACATACAAGAAGGTCCGGCACCCCCTACCATCCGAGCCCCAGGCGCAGCTATGGCTGCATGATCAGGTGGAAGGCGATCTGGCCCAGGCCGTGGCGCGATTGCGGGAAATCAGGCCCAATGGACGCACAACGATTACAACCACGATCGCAAGCTCATTCCCGATCCTTGGTCTACACGGACTCCACATAGATGAGGTTCGGTTGGAAAACGATCAGAGCCGTGTTAGTAAGAGCCTAAAAACGGAAGGCGCCATTCTCAAAGTCATACAAGACCACGGGCGAGACGTACCGTATCGCACAGTCAAGAAGATCGTTTTTGAGGAACTAGGAATTACTCCGTCTATGACCAAGATTCAGCAGGTCCGACAGGCCGCCGAGGCGGAGGCCTTGCGGACAGGCGAGTCCTTGGAGGACACAACCAAAATGGCCTGCGCCCGCGTCCAGCTTTGGACCCGCGGGCCGGAGCCAATTGAACAGGTCATCGAGCAGCAGAAACGCGTCTCGCCTAAGGATATCGCCGTCACCAAGCTTCTGGCCGCCCTGGCCGAAAACGCGAAGGCCCGTCCGCAAGCGGCGCAGGCACCGTAGGCCGCCAGGGTACCGAGCAACGACACCCTTAGTCGTTTCCTGATCCGGAACCATCGGAGGCCTCGGCACGCCCCGCAATCTGCTAACCCCGTCTGGGCCCCGCATGCCGGGCCGCATTTACCCAAAAATCGCCGCCTTACCAGTCGTTTTGCCCAGCGCCGGACATGCGCGGCCTCTTATGCTTCTGTATAGAGGTCATGAAAAACCGCAGTGCGTTACTTGACACTTAATATTTATATACCTCGAGGAACGGGGTGCGGTTTTTGGTGGGGCGGCCTAACTTGTTTATCGGCTATTATTCTATCGAGAACGTGTGCGCGCAATCACCAGCCCTGAGATGGACCCCAACCCCTGGACAGAATCTCCCGATCCTTAGGTGGATTATCTGCCGGGTTGGTCAAGCGGCTAGATCCCAGGACGCTGTGGTGTAAGCCTCCCACGGTGTCCGTCGATCCA
>JAKBXD010000109.1 GCA_021840785.1 Pseudomonadota bacterium | reverse complement strand
CGATCGGGCGTTCCCGAGCACCTGCAAGGCCGGTTACGCGGTCGAGAGTTTTGGCCAAGACCTGAACTTGATGCTCGCGATTCCCGTCCGGCTGCGCGCCACATGGCAGGAGGCCCTTGACGACATCAATTGGGCGGAATCGTTTCAGGATGCTAAACCCAATTCCCAGGAGTATCCTGGCAGGAAGAATCCGCGGTAGGGGCAATTCACGCCGACAGCACGTCATTATGCCCTCTAGTTTGGATGAATTTATCTCTTTCAAGGCCCAAACACTGATGGCGGCTGAGCAAGATATTGCTTTGAACGCCTGGTCAATCGGCCATAGCGGACCTATCAGTTGGAGTTGCAATGGTCAGCTCCGACCCACTGTGGTTAAAATGACTTGCCAAATGCGGCCGTTCAAACGGACTTTGTCGGGAGCAAGACGAGGATATTTCCGAACGATTGCAGGCCAACTGTTTCTTCCCACACGACGCCGCTATGGTTGAATAGACGTGTCCATTCCTCCGATGTTCGTTCGCGGCCTCGCGAGCCCATAAACATCTGCATGTCGAATGAAGCCCCGGTTATATCTGCACCCACATCCGGCAGGACCATTTCCAATAGCGCGATTCGCGCACCAGTGTGACCACAGGCATTGGCGACATTGCGCAGAACGGTAATACAGGTGTCGTCATCGAAGCCATGCAGGATGGCAGAGAGCAGGAATATGTCCCTTTCGCTCTGTGCTGGCGGAATCGAAGCCAACAGGTCGCCTGCCTGAAAGTGCAGGCGTTCCACACCGCGCGTCCCGTTGGCAGCCCAATAATGCTCTGCCTCGGCAATTACGTGGGCGCGGTCCACCACTAGGGCGGTCAGGTTGGGGTGCCGTTTCAGAATAGCGAGCGATTTGGTGCCGCGGGAGCCACCAACGTCGATGATCCGCTCAAAGCGCCCCCAGGCAAAATCGCTGGCAAAGCTATCCCCGGTCAGCGCCTCGACGCTATCCATGGCTTCGGAAAACAAGGTATCGAAGTCGGCGTGGTGGTCAAGGTAGGCGAACAATTCCTCGCCATAGGACAGCTGAAAGGGTGGCACGCCCTCCCGCACGCCCTGTTCGAGCCGCTCATACCAGGGTCGACTCATCGCTTCGGAGTTGTGCATGAGGATCATGGCGCGCACATTCTTCGGGTTGTCCGTGCGCAGGAAGGCGGAAAGCTTATTGTTGCGGAATACGCGCGGTGCCGCCTCCTTGAAGATGCCTATCGCGGCGAGCATGCGCAGCAAGCGTCCTGTGGCGTCTGCATGGGCGGAGACGCGAGCGCCAATGGTGTTTGCGTCAAGCGCTTCATCCCCTAGCGCGGTAGCGATGTCCAGCCGTGCGGCGACATAGAGCGCCCGGGACTGCCAGAAGGCCGAACCAATCTGCATAAGCCGGAACGGCGGTGGGGTGAGCTTATGGGGAATGTCTTGCAGCCACGAGCCGAACTTCATGGCTTTGGCGAAGCGACGCACGGCGCCCGAGTTCTTCTGAAATGACATTCATCTATCTCCCGCTATTTCGACGTGCATGGCGTCAGCCCCGCCAAGAAGAGGTGCCCATTGAAGGCCGCCAACGTTTCCAGGAAACCGGCGTCCATGGGTCGGCCCATTTGTTCCTCAAAGATTTCCTTAAGCAATATTGGCGTCATCGCCAGACTAACAAAAGCCAATCGCAGGATATCGGGGTCGATGCCGGGAGCGATCTGTCCTTGGGCTTTCAGGGCGGACACCTTGCGGGCACCGCGTGTGCGTCCGCGCTCCAGCAGTTGTTGGATGAAGCGCCGACCGGGTCCCTGGTTGAGAGCCAGCACCTTGAGGATCAGCTTGGGAAACTCCGGCCGGGCGGTCATGGTCTCGTAATACAGACGCAGGAAGTCGGTAAAGCCTGCTGTTGACGCTAGCATCGGGCCGTCAAGTACCGTCAACATCGGATTCAGGGTCTCGCGGATCATCTCTTCATAGAGCCCCTCCTTGTTGCCGAAATAGTAGCGAATCATTGAGACGTTGGCGTGGGCCCTCTCGGCAATCAGCCTCGTAGTGACTCGATGGTAGTCGTCAGCAAGAAAGCAATCTAGTGCAGCTCTTACCAGGCGGGCTCTCACCGGCTCCGTGGCGCCAGAATTGTCCATGATCGACTTCCCTGATGTCGATGCGAAACAGATTAGCACGCACAGCGGCGTGATTCAGTATGTTTTAGTCAATCAAGATCGGGGGAGTGATTGAGCGATAAGCGCAGTACTGAACGGCTAATTTCGAGAGCGGCATGGGGCGACCGCTCCTGGCCGCGTGCCGCCACTTACAAAGTGGCCAGTACATACACTCTGGGATATGCTGTCTCCCAAAAAGAAAGTTGGGGGAACCCCCGCGTCATCGATGATTAACGTCATATTCCATCTTAGATGCGCGAAAATCCGATCAGGCCGGCCATTGTTTTGAACAATTTCCGCTCGATGAACTGAGGTCCTCATGCCGACATTTAAAGTGAAGCAGGTTGACGTTCCGCTGTTCGGGGTTGTAGAGGCCAGAGACCAAACAGCGTGGCTGACCGCATTCTCTGCGGCGACCACGACGATCCAAGTGCAGGTGGATGCCGCAGCGCTGGAAATCATTGCGGCCGACCTCGAACTCGACGCAGAGGGGCTTGCGGCGGATGCTGAGCGTTACGTCAACGGGAGCTACAGAAGCAAGGCCCGTGGCTTAGGCGGGTCTCGGCTCGGCGACGTCGGTGAAATCCTTGCCTTCCTCATGAACCACGATTTGGGCTACGAGATTGTGCGCGTCGTATCCTGGCGGGCGGGAAACGGTCAGGCAATCAAGGGGGCGCGTTTCCCGCAACCCGACTTCATTGTCATGGACGAGACCGGTTTGTCCGCGCTCGAAGTTAAGTCCACCGAAGCGTTCGACTTTGTCGACCTTCGCGATGCGACCAAGAAGTGGGTATGGCTGCAGCCGTGCACCTCCGTTGGCGGGTGCCGGAAGCGGGCACTGCCGCAGCTTGCGTTCGTTGGTGGGGAGCTAACGCCGCAGCAACACTCGCTTGTCGTGCAGGATGGAACCGTCATCCCGTTCCCGGTGGGGAAAGGAGTTGCCGCCGCGGTCCTCGCCGTGGATGGTAGGACGAACGAGTTGCGTACCGAACCGAAGTACAAGACGCCGAAAGCATGCCGCCAGGCGAGCCGCAATTGCTGGTTGTGTTTGCCGATGGCTTGCCATTTTGCTTTGGTCCGAATGCCGAACGCGCCCGGTGCGCTCTCGCTCGGTGGCGCCGCTAGTGATGGCTCTGCAGGATGGCTTCGTGCCTACCGGCGGTGGGCTCAGGCGCTTGCCGCACGCGACCTTCTGGCTGTGCGTGCGTCGCTCAGTGTTCTCGTCGAACAGGTGGCGTCTTGGCTCGCCGCGCCCGATCAAGTCAATGCCGATGTGCTCCGTGGCTTCTGGGTATCCTATTTGCAGGATGCGATGAGGAGCAGAGGTTTCGATGTTGAGGTGCCGGGACAACTTGGGGCCTTGAGTCTCCTAGAGCTGGGGTTCGAATGGACTCGCGCTTCAGTTGCAGAACCGACGAGCCGCGAGGGAACCATCGAAGACATCGCACGCTTGGTTTCCCAAGATCAAGATTCCGCCGCTGCCTTCATGATTTCGGCACGCCTTCGGCGGAACGACCGGGATGCGGACTCTGTGTCGGTGCGAAGCCAAGACGACTACATCGAATTCCACCTCGTGTCAGAGACCTGGTGGACGCAGGATGCAGTCGAAACCATCGAGAACGCATCGTTGATTGCCACGCGCCTCCTGTCCTTTGCGCTTCCGGCATCAGGTTGGCCGGTCCCGGCGGATGTTATCGAGATTCCCCTTCGGGAAGTGGCTGCTCAAGTTGGAGACCGTAAAGTTCCCTTTGGTTGGGAGTCTAAATCTGCGACAGTGCGCCCTGCCTCGTGGAGGTGGTGGATGCAACGCTGGCCGTTCTGGTTTGAAGAGCGGTTGTCACCATGGCCAGCTCTGCTCGTTTTAGGTGATCCGCGAGTTCGACTGCGCGTGATGCAGGATGGACGTGCCAACCTGAGAGTGCTCAGGACGCTGCTGCGCCACCGCTAGCGAATATAATGCGGCTCAGGAACCGGTTGGCATTTGCTGTACTCGTGGCTTGAGTAGGGTCCGCCTTGGAGAAGTCTTACTGACCGGATTGGGCACGAGGTACGCGTTCGTCGAATTCTGAAGCGGACGGATCGCGAGCGTTCTGAACTGCGTCCGGTAATCGATGCATTGCTGACAGACTCATCGCAGAACACCACTGTCCGCTTTGGCCGATTATGCATATTGCGGTTCCCAACGGATGTTTCGCCGATCATGGCGGACTACTAGGTGCCGCTGGCCTATTTGCGCGCGAGAACGCGATGACTGTTGCGCGACTCTTGGTCATTCGCTGCTCAATAGTTGATGATCGTAGGTGACGTGGCCACCAGGTCGGTCTAAGATATTGGCATTGTATTGTAACTGGCGGCCGTTGTTTGGTGGGCTCTTGCGGCATATGGGTGCGGCGTTCCTGATACGCTGCGTGATTGGGGCTATCGGGAAATCGGATTCAATGCTTTGTCCGACGGCACCTCCTTTCAGGCCCTCCGCGCATTTTGGAAAGATGGGCCGATTATACAAAGGAATTTCCGGTGGGGTAGTATGATAGAGGTATACGATCGGCTATGGGTGGCCAATGATCAATTCTGCCGCAATGGCGGGGGGGAGTGGTCTGTGGTCCACGCCTGCAAGAGCCCATGCCACCAGCGCGCCGTTGGGTACCAGGGAAGTCTTCCTAAGACGCACGCGAATTATCTGATCCTGAGCATCAATCAGGACCTTTTCCTGAATATAATCGATCCGCCCAAGCCCCTATTCATGCCGGCGTCCTTCGAGGCATTTCTATTATTTGCCGACAGAGAATGGTTGGCAGGGCGCAAGCTATTGGTCCACTGCAACCAAGGTGAATCACGGGCGCCGTCCCTTGCGCTGCTGTTCCTCGCCAAGTGCCGAGGGGCGTTGAGCAACGATTCCTATTGGGCGGCTAGGTCGGAATTCGAGAAGCTCTACCCAGGCTACAAGCCTGGTTCGGGCATTCAAGCCTATCTCGCGAGTAAGTGGCACGAACTGGGCACTGCGCCGCGGCAGGGCGGCGGGTTGGAGCCGGCGCGTCACTGAGAAAAGCGGTCCAAGAAGTGGTACGTAGGTCCTAATCCTAATCCCGCATGCCGCGAACCCCACGATCCGCATCCGTTTCCGCTGATCTTTCCGTTGTGGCGCGACTGCCTGCCGCATATGTGGTATATAAGAACGCACCAATCCTTGACTATGGTCGATTACATAGGATATAACACGCGGTATATACCCGGACTGGTGAGAGCATGAGCGCGGACCCGTGGCAGACTTTGGGCGCCAAGCGCCCCGATGAAGGCGAAGAAGGGGACCGTATCGATATCGCGGGGTTTGCGGACTCGTACAACCCGGATCTCGATGGGGAAGCCTTGGAGGGGGCGGCGCCCGCGGGTGAGGTGCCGCCCCCACGTTTTGCGGGCACCGAATCCGGAAGCCCCCCAGGCGAAGACGGGGAGATGGGCCTCGAGGATGGCCACCCCGATCTCCAGGAGCCCCAGCGGC
This sequence comes from Pseudomonadota bacterium, assembly GCA_021840785.1. The sequence goes on along the minus strand of JAKBXD010000109.1, from coordinate 744 downwards.
CGGTGCCAACTCGTCCGCCGGCCGGCTCCCCGATTTCGATAACGACCGCGCGAGCCCCGGCACCCAAGGCGGCGGTGCCCATAGCGCAGGCCTCGCCCGCGTCGACCGCGCCGATGCCCCCAAAGAGGGCCGTTCCGCCCCAGGCGATCGAGGAAGGACTGGGAGCGGAGGAGGGTGGTGAGCAGGGGCGGGAGTCGGATACCCCGGATCCCACAAGGGAGCCGGCAAGTGCCAGGCCGCGTCGTTCGTCTTGGCCCCTGGTGGCGGCCGTTGCCGGTGCCGTGACGCTGTTGGCGGGTGTCGGGACCGTGGCTTTCCTGAAAAGCGTCCAGCCGCCCCGCGAACCCCTGGCCCAACCGTTGCCAGCGCCGCCTGGTGTCACGACTCCACCGCCGCCCCCTCGCTCGCTCACAACGCCGATGGAACCCCTGGGCGCTACGGGGATCCGCGTTCAGCCGGCACCGCCGGATGCGTCGACGTCGCCACTGTCATTGGCGGCGGCATCCGGCACGTCGCCGGCGGCGCCGAACCCGACTCCTTCACCGCAGAATACAGAAACGGCGGTGCCGGCCGCCGCCGCGGCAAGGTCCCTTTCCACCCCCAGTCGGTCCGAGGGTCCCTCCGTGTCGGTGCCGGTCTCGTCTCATTCGATAGCGAGTCAACTGGCCCGGCTCGAGCGCTCGTTTCAGGGGATCAAATTTCTTGTAGGCCAGATCACCCGGAAAGAAAGCGCGCTTGCCGTGG
>JAKBXD010000108.1 GCA_021840785.1 Pseudomonadota bacterium | reverse complement strand
GAGCATGAGGAAGAGATGGTAAGGATCGGTGGGGCTCGGCTCGAATTCCCACCTTTCGTACCAGTAACGTGCAGCATCGTCCTTGGCATGCACCAGCAAGCAGCGAATGCCAGCGATCTCGGCGGCCTGGGCGCTACGCAACAGCGCATCCTTGAGCAAGGCTCGACCCAGACCTTTGCGCTGATGCGCTTCGTCCACCGCAAGCCGGGCCAGAATCATGACCGGAACCAGATGACGCCCAAGCCCCTTCACAACCCTTGAAGGTGCCGCCATTGGATCGGCGCTGCCGACCGCGAGACTATAAAAGCCGACCACCACTTCACCAGTACAGCAAACGTAGGTCTGCGCGCTGTTGGCCCTCTGGTTAACGAGCGCATAGCGTTGCAGAAATTGGTTCAGGGCAGCATCGCCACAATCGAAGGCCTCAACCTGATCAGACGCAGCCAACTTGCGAACTGGTGCGTAGCCATTGCTCAATCCAGCAGTCCAGGCTCGTTCAACAATTTCTTCAAACGCGGCTTGCTTTGTACTGGCCTATCCAGCGCTTCTTGGAATGCCTGCCATTGCGTCTCATCAAGCACGAACTGACGGCGACTTGCCAGCGCCTGCTGTGCCGCCGTCACACCGGCGTCGAGCAAGAACTCGCTCACATTTTTGTGGCAGGCACGCGCAGCTTCCTGCAGCAGCTGTTTGACCAGCGTGCTTGCACGAACGTCAATACGCTCAGTCTTGGAAATATTCACCATATTCTCGGCGCCTCCCGGACAGACCTTGGATATCTGTATTGTAGGTGTCCTGATATCGTCCTGACAACAAGGGGGCTTTTTTATGCCGCCGCCCGCCCCTCGAATAAGTTGACCAGAGAACTGTCGATTTGGCTGACCTCACCCACCAGGGTGCCAACGATTGCTGTGTAGAGGGCCAAGTTTCAATCCGCGCCCGGCGATTAGGCCGGGCGATACGCCCAGTGCTGAAATGCAGAAGGCGGTATTGGGTCGACTTCGTTCACAGTGCTAACATCCTCATGAGTCAATCGATTGAGAGTGGAATATGGCCATCACCCTCGCAGACATCGAAGCGCAGGCGCTGCAACTGACAACCCGCGAGCGCAGCGAACTCGCCCATCGCCTAATTGTGAGCCTTGAAGGTCCGGTAGAAGATACACCGGAAGCGATTGCCCAAGCCTGGGACGAGGAAATCGCGCGGCGCGTGGCAGACATGGAAGCAGGACGCACGCAGTGGATACCCGCAGAAGAGGTATTCAAGGAAATCGACAAAAAGATTGCCGCAGCGCGCAACCGGATTCGCAGATGATTTGCTATGACGGTAGAACTCAAAATAACCCCACTCATCGTACTGTCTCATCTTGCTCGGTATTTGGCCTTGCCCAAAGGCAGCAGAATTAGCAGGTCAGAGTCAAGATCTAGATGCTACAATAATAGGGAGATCATTCTTGCTACCTGAAGAATTGGAACTTGAACGCCTAGAGCGCGAGCTATCCTCCATTCGAGATATCGTTGCTGATAAGGAACTGGCATTGGAAACGACTAAATGCGACCTCGCCCGTTTCCGAGCTTGTTATCAATCAGAAATAGTAAATCTGTATGTGATGATTGATCGGCTTGATGCCATCATTGCAAGGATTGATGCGGGCGAAAATCCTGATGATATAGAAGCTCAAGCGCGAGCAGAAGAAGCAAAACGTAAGGCTGAAGAATCGGCAAGGGAGGCAGGGGCTAGTTCAGAAGAGATGAAACAGCTATCCGGTCCTCCCAAAGAACCGACACGAGAGGTTAAGCAGGCGTTTCGCACGGGGGCAAAGATGATGCACCCAGACCTTGCTACCGACCAAACAGAAAAGGAACGACGCCATACCTTTATGACCAGGTTAAACCTAGCCTATGAGCGGTGTGACTTGGCAACCATCCAGACCATAATTACGGAATTCGGAGAGGACCCTGAAAGTATCAGGGGTGAAGATGTTGGATCTAGGATGATAAAGGTCATCAGAAAGCTCGCACAGATGCGTCGTCGCATTGATGAGATTAGCGGAGAACTTGAGGCCATCCATGCTGATGATTATTATATGCTGATGAAAAAGGTTGAGGAGGCCGATGCGGATGGCGGCGATGCTCTCGCAGATCTTTCTGTGACACTTATGCAGCAAATATCAGAGCGCAAGATCACTTTAGAAGAGTGGCGCCAGAAGCAGGCCAAATCATGAATAGATTATGGATAATTATCGTTTTTGGGTTTGTAGCCTACTTTTGCATTCGATACTACCAGAACCGTCGAAAAAAGAAGTTGAAGGTTATGGTTTGTGAACCACCAACACAGCAGAAGATTAACCCCATTGACCAAACGATACAGTTTTTGAACGCGCGCATTGAAAAAGCTGATTGTATTAGGGCAGAGGCTGAAATTTGGGCGAAGAGATGGGGCGACGCACGAATGCCCGTGATCGACGCCATGAGCGGAACAGAATTTGAGGACTATCTCGATGGACTTTTCACCGCCATGGGCTATTTGGTAAAGCAGACACCCGCCACAGGTGATTTTGGTGGAGATTTGATCCTAACCAGAAATGAGCGACGCATCGTTGTGCAAGCCAAGCGTTGGCAAGGAACGGTTGGGGTAGATGCAGTCCAGGAGGCGCTATCAGGAAAATCCTTTTATGGCTGCCAAGATGCCTGGGTTGTTACCAACTCCACATTTACAATAAAGGCTAGTGAATTGGCATTCAAGACTGGTGTATCCTTAATAGATCGAAAAGGCCTTTCAAAAATGATTGGTGACCTTCAAGGCAAGGTGAAACATGACTGACAATAGTATGGTTGTGAAACCGAGTGGAGGCCTAACAACAGATAACAAGACTTCGACGTTAGCCTCTCGTGGATTGGCGGATTTATATAGACTAAAGGAAGTAGAATCAGAAATTATAATATCTCATCGGCAACTAGATATATGGTATGATGAAGGTATAAAATATTTCAAGGTAAGGGATTATAATAATTCTATAATATTGCTGCGAAAAGCGGCAGATCTAGGACACATCGGGGCACAATATAGTATTGGATACTGTTACGGAAAAGGATTTGGCGTTCCCCAGGATCACGAACAAGCTGTAGCCTGGTACCGCAAGGCAGCTGAGCAGGGACATTGCTGGGGTCAAAGAGAACTCGGTAACTGCTATAGCCTTGGCCAGGGCGTATCTCAGAACCACGAACTGGCAGTAGTTTGGTACCGAAGGGCAGCAGAGCAAGGAGACGTGAATGCGCAATTGTATCTGGGAATTTCTTTTGAAACTGGTGAAGGCGTGCTTCAGGATCATGAGCAAGCTGTAGCCTGGTACCGAATGGCGGCAGAGCAAGGAGATTATCACGGGCAATTCAGGCTGGGGGGTTGCTATGATTTGGGTCTAGGTGTACCTCAGGACTGCGAACAGGCTGTAGTCTGGTACCGCAAGGCAGCTGAGCAGGGACATGCGGGCGCGCAATATAATCTAGGTTTGTGCTATGCGGGTGGAGAAGGCGTTCCTCAGAACCACGAACTGGCAGTAGTTTGGTACCGAAGGGCAGCAGAGCAAGGAGACGCGAATGCGCAATTGTATTTGGGACGTTCTTTTGCAAGTGGTAAAGGCGTACCTCAGGACTACGAACAAGCTGTAGTCTGGTACCGCAAGGCAGCAGAGCAAGGATACGCGGTGGCGCAAAATAATCTAGGTGTGTGCTATGCGAGTGGAGAAGGCGTTCCCCAGGATTATGAGCAGGCTGTTGCTTGGTTTCGAAAGTCGGCAGAGCAAGGAGATGAGGTCGGACAAATGAGTCTGGGGTATTGCCATCATTATGGTCTAGGCGTACCTCAGGACTACGAAAAAGCTGTAGTCTGGTACCGCAAGGCAGCTGAGCAGGGATACGCGGAGGCGCAATATGATCTAGGCGTGTGCTATGCGAATGGAAAAGGCGTTCCTCAGGACGACGAGCAGGCCGAAGCTTGGTACCGCAAGGCGGCAGAGCAGGGACATGTCGCGGCGCAAAGCAATCTCAACGGTTGAGACAAGGACGCCCCTGCAACAATCAAAATGGCGGCTGAGATAACCTGACTATTCCTCGGACTACGCGCCATTGCCAAGACATAACCCTGATGGGATAGGCCCACGCACCGAATGTCTTCTTCCTATATATTTATGATACAGATTCTTCCAAAGTAAATCTCTTAGTGTCAGCCTATTAATGAAGGAGTTATTGACAAAATAATGCCCTATTCTATCAACCAGAGATATATTCCAACCTATTTAATAAAGAGGAAATATACTATGTCAAAACATTCCATCACTCTACAGAGAAGCGGAATTAATGGATTCTTGTCAACACAAACAATTGGAACAGATGCGCTTAACGCTCTACACACGATTTCAATTATAAATGACGTACAAATCGTTCGCGAGTCAAATGACCAAGTCGAACTAACCTATTCATTAGTCGGCGACGGTAACCCTATAAATATAGGCGATATTTTGGACAAGTTCGGTCTTGCCCGCGTCGATACCGAATAGTTTTGGCTTCCCGGAATCTAGGCGCCTTCAGTGAAGCCACATCCATTCGCTCAACACGAGCCAGTGCAATCAATGGCCCGGTGTCGGCGACGATCAGCCTATTCAAAATCAGCCAGCTCTGCTTCGAGCTCACCGGGTTCGGGCCGCGCTATCGCAATGTTCAGGCTCCCCAGCAAGTCGATAAACCCGGAGTGGCTCATGCCCGCCAGCTTGACCGCCTGCCCGAGACTGATCCGGGATTCTTCGAACAGCCGAACCGCCAGCGCCGTATTGACCCCACTTTGCAGCAGGCGATCGTCGAAAGGCACTGCCACAAACACCGGCTGCCCATGCTTGGTGACAATGGAAAGCTTGCCCGCCTCGGCCTCGCGCACCAGCTCGCCGGTGCGGTCGCGCAGGTCGCGGATGGTGAAGGTTTGCATGACACCTCCTTGAGAATATACAAACACTTATGGGCATATTAGACTTTCTGTAGACCAGCGCCAAGCTCCGGGTCTGATATGGACTGGATCAGGCACAAGCTCAAGACATCGGCGCCACCGACAGCAACCCCAGCCCCATCACCTTGCCGTGGCCGATGCCGGATTCCAGCGCGACGCGGAATCGCACCGGGTCGGTCACGGTCAGACGACCTTCGAATAGCGCCGAATACACCCGGATCGCGTTGCCGCCATGCTGCTTGCCTCTGAGCAAGGTCTCGTTCGTGGTGCGGACATCGGGAAATGCACGGCCCTCGGGACTCTGCCTGAAATCAGAGTAATCGGGTATGACGGATTCCGGCAAGGTAAAACCGTGCTGCTCGCCCTCGCGCACTAGCCATTCACGCTGCGAGTCGGGGTGAACCAGTCCCTGCCGCTTGCCCTGCACGGTCTTGCAGGGGTTGGCGCGCAGGCGAAAGCGAAAAGTCTGCCCGGCTTGCAAAGCATCGAGCGCGAGTTTTTGCACGAGATCAATGCCGGGTTAGGCCTGCGCCAGCCAATCGAGGACGGGAATCCGCGACCAATCGGGCATGGCGCGGGATTGAATCAGGACGCGCGGACAACCGTCGCGGTTGGTTTCCGGTTCCTGTCGCCACAACAACGCGCCCGGCGGGCACGCGGTTTCCGGCGGAAAGAACGCGCGGCACAGCCGGGATGACCCCGCAAGGGGTCAGAGAGATTCGCATTCGCCGGCCGCTGATTTAGTATTATTTGCGCTTGATGCAGATCGAGCCCGGGCGCCTTCACGAGATCCCGCAGGTCCAGCAGATTGTCCTGCTCACCCCCAAGGAGGCACTACCCCTCTGGGACTAGCACGCCCCTCCGTAAACACCCAAATCGCACCATAGCAGTGCGCACTGCACCATGCCCTGCACCACCACACGGCGCAGCAGCCGCCCGCCAATTTCCAACTAACTGTTTTCTATGAAAAGACAACTTGGCATCTAAATTGCTCCGATATCCATGAAACAATCTCCCTGATTGTTGGCATGTGACACGGCAAAGGCGTCGTCAGCATTTATGGCTGACTACGCCTTTTTTCTTTGGAGAACGGGCACAATGGGCAACACGGCACGAAAAGCGCGCTTGGTGGTGATCGGGAACGGCATGGCCGGCATTCGCACGGTGGAAGAGCTGCTGAAGATGGCGCCGGAGCTCTATGACATCACGGTCTTTGGTGATGAGCCCCATCCCAACTACAACCGTATTCTGCTCACTCCAGTACTGGCGGGGGAGATACGCCTGGAAGATACCATCCTCAATGACCATGACTGGTATGCGGAGCACGGCATCACCCTGCGCACGGGCAGCCCGGTGATACAGATCGATCGGGTTCGGCGTCAGGTCATTACTGCGGCAGGCGAATGCACTCCCTATGATCGCATCCTCA
>JAKBXD010000107.1 GCA_021840785.1 Pseudomonadota bacterium | reverse complement strand
ACCATCACTGCCTTCATGTACGAAGCGGGCTTCATCGGTCTCATGATCTTCGGTTGGGGTAAGGTCAGCAAAGGCATGCATCTCTTTGCCACGTTCAATGTGGGTTTGTCTTCCAGCCTCTCAGCGATATGGATCTTGGTGGCAAACTCGTGGATGCAGACGCCCAATGGAGTTGTCCTCAAAGACGGGCTGTTCCAAGTCACCAATTGGTGGCACGCGATCCTTAACGACAATTTCGTCTGGGGGTTCCCGCATATGTGGGTGGCCGCATTAGAACTGGCACTTTTCGTATTTGCCAGCGTGAGTGCCTGGTTCATTCTCAAGAATCGGAATGCGGATCTCTTTACCAAGCTGTTGAAGCCAACACTTTTGGTGTTGCTGGTTGTCACCCCAATCCAGATCTACATTGGTGACTCTGTGGGACGTGACGTAGCCATGACCGAGCCAAACTCACTGGCAGCCATGGAGGGGCACTATCACACTTACTTGCCCAATGGAAAGGTAAATACGGGTTGGCATCTGATTGCTTTTCCCAACGCCAAGAATGACGGCAACAGCTTTGCCATAACGATTCCATATGTATTGAGCCTGCTGGAAACCCACACGCTGAATGGCAAAGTGACGGGCATGGATAGCTTCCCGGCCAAGGATCGCCCCGATGTTTGGGTGCCGTTCTACGCCTTCCGCGTTATGGTGGCGATTGGCTTCTTCCTTTTCTTTGTTGCGCTCTGGGGCAACTGGTTGCGTTTCCGCGGGAAGTTCAACGCGCAGGCGTTACGAAAAAATCCCTGGTTTCTGCGGGCCGTTATCTTTTCCGGATTTCTTCCCTACCTTGCCATCTGGTGCGGATGGTGGGTCCGAGAGATTGGTCGCCAACCCTGGGTCGTCTTCAACCTGATGCGGACCTATCAAGGCGTCAGTCACATGTCTGTGGGACAGGAAATCTTCTGGTTTGCTGGCTACATCACCTTCGAGCTGATCGCGTGGTCCGGCGCTTGGTACTTCTTTAGCCGGGTAATACAGAAGGGAGTGGATGGGATTGCGCCATCCGATACGCTCTATCATCCCCATCAGGATGATGATGGGGATGAAGCACGGGCGGGTGGCGGTTTTGCCAAGCCTACCTTTGCCAAGCCCACCATGGAGAAAAGTGCCTAACTGCCAGGAAGATAGATAACAACGAGGGAGGGGCTATGGCAGTTCCTCCCAGGTATCAGGAGAGATTATCATGTTGGATATCACTAGAATCGCAGGGGCTCTTTCCACTTGGTGGTGGCTCCTTTTGGGTCTCATGTTTTTGTTGTACATAGGACTTGATGGCGCTGATCTCGGTGCAGGGATTTTTGCGCTCTTTTCTCGGGATGAAGAGGAACGAGGGGCTATCATGGCTTCCATGGCTGGCTTCTGGGACGGCAATGAAACCTGGCTGGTCGTTGCCGGTGGCGTACTCTTTGGAGCGTTTCCGTCGGTCTATGGCTCCGCTTTCAACTATCTGCTCATTCCTCTCGCTATCGCGCTTTGGGCAATCATTTCTCGGGCAATAGCCTTTGAATTTCATGTGCATGCTATTGGTTCCAAACGCTTTTGGGGATGGATGTTCGCGGCGGGTAGTTTATTTGCGCCCTTTGGTGCCGGAATGGCCTTGGGTGGTGCGTTGGAAGGTTTTCCCATGAAGCATGGCATCGCCGTTGAGAACCTCTCTGGTGCGCACGCGCTTCTTTTCAACGCGGTCCCACACTATTCCGGTGGAGCCTGGACCTTTCTTACTCCCTTTAGCCTTTGGACTGGAGTCGCAGCGGTGATTGCCGCCAGTCTTGCGGGCGGATTATACCTGTGCGCCCGTTTTGTTCCTGGTGATCCCATTCACCAGCGGGCAAAAAAATGGACAAATGCCTTTTCCATGCTCGCGTTGGCTACCATTGCGATCACGCTGGTATGGTCAACAGCGATCTTTCCCTGGGCAGCCGATAAGTGGTTAGGAATGCATTGGTGGTTCTGGACAGCCTGGCTATTGGTGATACTGTTTTTCGCCTATCGATCCATGATGGCACACGCCTACGCGCGCGATTTTGTTGCACTGTTGTGGGGCGAGGGAGTAGTGGCTCTGCTATGGGCGGCACTGTGGGCAACCCTATTTCCGTATATGGTTCCGCACACCTGGACCATTGCGGGGGCGGCAAACCCGGCAGACTCGCTTGCCGTTTTCACCTTATTCATGACCGGATTTGTTCCGATTATGATTCTTTACAATGGTTATCAAATTTGGGTCTTTCGCGGACGGTTTACCAAGAAAGCGTTGTATTCAGCGCATTGAATGGTATCTTTCTCTTTTCGAGAAAGGGATTATCTTGCTGGCGAATACAAGCCACAGTGATACGACGGCATCTTGACTCTTTTACATCGCTGCACGCATGCTGCTATGGTTAAGATGCTGCTATATAGGAGGCCTTGATTTGCGAAGTATGCCCTATTTTAAATTTGATCCACGTGAATTTATTTTGCGTGACTGGCTCGCACTGGATCGAACCGTATTGGCTAATGAGCGTACAATCTTAGCCTATACGCGCACTGCGCTCACCTTGATTCTCGCGGGTTTGACGTTGATTCGTTTTTTCGGTCCGGATGTTTGGGCAACCATGGGGTATCTATCCCTGACGCTAGGGATCCTTCTTTGGGTGATAGGTTTCCGCCGGTATCTGTTTCAATTGGGCATCTATCGTTCCATGACACTCGCGGAGAACAGAGAAGCAGGAACGGTCATCCATACATCTCGCGGTGGATGAGGAGAGGAACCTGTGCCTCTTTTTCCAGGCAAGAGTTGCTCTTATGAGAAATTGCGCAGGACGCCGAATAGATACGTCGTTTCTGATATTCGTTTTGCGAATGTCGATGTTCAAAAAACGAATTGGACCCTGCGCTGGCAGGGCGGTATGATCATGTATGATTTTATCACGGAGGTTCAGTGAATGGGCGACTCAGTTACCGTATTTGAAGATCACACTAAACAACGGATCGAATATTCCACCTGTTATATGTGTGCGTGCCGGTGCGGCATTAAAGTTACCGTGGAAAATAATAATATTCGATTTATCCAAGGCAATCGCAATCATCCGACTAATCAGGGAGTGCTCTGCGCCAAGGGCTCGTCGGGAATTATGAAGCAGAATTCTCCAGCAAAACTGCATAGTCCTTTAATGCGCAAGCCTGGAACTGCTCGTGGTGGTGGCGAGTTCGTTTCTATTTCCTGGGAAGACGCGCTCAATATATTGACAGAGCGACTGCAAAAAATTCGTTCCACTGATCCCAACAAGCTGGCCTTCTTCACCGGTCGTGACCAGATGCAGGCGTTGTCCGGACTCTGGGCGCAACAGTTCGGTACCTTGAACTGGGCCGCTCACGGCGGATTCTGCTCAGTCAATATGGCGGCGGGCGGCCTGTATATGATGCCGTTTGCCTTTTGGGAATTTGGGGATCCAGATTGGGATCGGACCAAATACTTCATGCTTTGGGGGGTGGCAGAAGACCATGCTTCCAATCCGATCAAAATCGCCCTCGAAAAGCTCAAGCGTCACGGAGCAAAATTCGTTGCCGTGAATCCCGCGCGGACGGGTTATCAAGCAATTGCCGATGAGTGGGTAGCCATTCGTCCGGGAACCGACGGTCTACTCGCTCTTTCTATGGTGCATGTCTTGCTCAAGAACGAGCTCTTTGATTGGGATTTTCTCATTCGGTACACCAACGCACCGTTCCTGGTCATTCAGGATCCGGGGCATTCTGATGACGGTCTGCTGTGGCGTAACGAAGAAGGGAATCCCTACGCCTGGGATATGTGCCAGAAGGAATTTGTCGACGGGCTACAGGCGGGAATTAATCCTTCTCTGCTCACCGAAAGGATTATGCCGGATGGCCGTACGGTCAAAACTGTCTTTTCCCTCTTGGCTGAGAAGTATCTGGACGAGCAATATGCGCCGGAACAGGTGGCAGAGACTACCGGGGTAAGCGCGGAGACCATCGAGCGCCTGGCCCTGGAAATGGCCCATATTGCGTTCGAAGAGACCATCGAAATCAAATGCGAATGGACGGATTGGGCGGGGCGTAAACATGACCGCTTTATCGGGCGTCCGGTATCCATGTATGCCATGCGGGGAGTTTCCGCGCATTCCAATGGTTTTCAGTCGGCTCGGGCCATTCATCTGTTGCAGGTGCTTTTGGGAACGATCGACTGTCCCGGAGGGTTCTGTGCAAAACCTCCGTATCCCAAGCCTGTGCCACCGCCAGTCAAGCCCGCGCAACACAGCGCGCCAAACACTCCACTCAAGTCCTCACCCTTAGGCTATCCGACGGCACCAGAGGACCTGGTCATTGACGAAGAGGGACGACCAAAGCGGATCGATAAGGCTTTTTCCTGGGAGACTCCCCTGTCGATTCAGGGCCTGTTGCACATGGTTATCACTAATGCGCACAACTATGATCCTTACCGCATCGATACCCTAATGCTGTTCATGGCCAATATGGCTTGGAATAGCAGCATGAATACGGTTGAGATCCAAAAGATGCTCGTCGCTAAAGACGACAAGGATGGCGAATATAAGATTCCCTTTATCGTCGTTTCCGACGCATTCCATTCGGAAATGGTCAACTTTGCGGATCTGGTCTTGCCCGATACGACCTATCTGGAACGCTATGACACGCTTTCCATGCTGGATCGACCCATATCCGAAACCGATGCCGTCTGTGATTCGATACGGCATCCCATTCTCGAGCCCGATCGTGCAGTGCGTGCCTGGCAGGAAGTCCTGGTTGACCTAGCTGGAAGGCTGGGTTTTCCGTCTTTTGTTGATAAAGCAGGGAAGCCAAAATACAAGGGTTACAAGGACTTTATCGTTTATTTTGAGAAAGAGCCAGGTATTGGATTTCTCTCGGGGTGGCGCGGCGAAAAGGGCGACAAGCATCTGCGTGGGGAACCCAATCCGAAGCAATGGGAAGCCTACATCGATCACCAGAGCTTCTTTCAATATCACTTACCTATGAATATGCGCTATTTCCGTTCGGTCAATAAGGATTATCTCGAGTTTGCCGTGGAGGCAGGATACATTCCCGAAGCCAAACCCATCCTGATCGAACTGTATTCCGAACCCCTGCAGCGCTTTCGTCTGGCCGGGCAGGGTGTGTACGATGGGCCCAAGCCCAAAGATCCCGCAGATCGCGAGCGACTTGCCAAATATTTCGACCCCTTGCCCATCTGGTACGAACCGTTGGAACAGCAGCGCGTCGATGCAGAGGAGTATCCCTTCTTTGCCATCAATCAGCGGCCGATGATGATGTATCACTCTTGGGACAGCCAAAATGCCTGGCTGCGGCAGATCATCTCGCAGAACTTTCTCTACATGAATCGCCAGCGCGGGGAACATCTGGGAATTGCCGACAAAAGCTGGGTCTGGGTGGAAAGCCACAACGGCAAAATCCGGGTGCAGGTAAAACTCATTGAAGGTTGCCAGGAAGACACCGTGTGGACCTGGAACGCGATTGGCAAGCAATCCGGAGCTTGGGCACTGACTCCAGACGCACCAGAAGCGACGCGTGGCTTCTTGATGAATCATTTGATCTCGGAGCTGTTGCCAGCAAAAACCGGTGAGCGTCGCATGACAAACTCTGATCCCATCACGGGACAGGCAGCTTGGTACGATCTTCGTGTCCGCATTTATCCAGCGGCACCTGGAGAGGAGGGCGTATGGCCTACTTTCCCCACCATCAAGCCGCTGCCGCAAGAACCCAAACAGCCGGATGTCTTGCGCTACCACACCCACAAACCCGTTAATCTGAAGTCGTAAGAGGAGGTTTTGCGATGCGACTGGGACTCGTCATTGATTTAGATACCTGTGTGGGCTGTCACGCTTGTGCTGTGGCCTGCAAGGAATGGAACACCAGCGGGACGACTGCGCCGCTAACCGATTACCAGCCCTATGGAGCGCAGCCTTCCGGCGTCTGGTTCAACCGGATCCGGCACTTTGAGGTGGGAGACTATCCGCACAACAAAACGGTGAATTTTCCGATGTCGTGTATGCATTGTGAAAATGCGGAGTGTGTCACCGTCTGCCCCACGGGGGCATCCTACAAACGCGCAGAAGACGGAGTGGTATTGGTCGACCAAAACAAGTGCATGGGCTGTAACTACTGCTCCTGGGCCTGTCCCTACGGTGCGCGAGAACTGGATCGGGTCTCGGGGACCATGAAGAAGTGCACGCTGTGTATTGATCGGATCTATGATATGGATATCCCGGAAGAAGAGCGGCAACCGGCCTGTGTGCTGACCTGTCCTGCGCATGCCCGGATGTTTGGGGACTTCGATGATCCCGATAGCCCCGTGAGCCAGGCGGTTCGAGAGCGGGGAGGGTATCAGTTGCTGCCAGAGTTGAACTATAACCCC
>JAKBXD010000106.1 GCA_021840785.1 Pseudomonadota bacterium | reverse complement strand
CGATGCTCGTCTTTTCGAGCGCATTCGCCGGATGCAGGGTCGCTTTGATGCGCTGTGTCAAAGGATCGAAGCGGGATTTTCGCAAGTGCCTGAATCTACAGGGATGGCGGAGATCGAGGCGGCCGTCGCTCAAGAACGGCGGGAATCGTCCATTTCCGCGGAGGATCACTAACCGTTCATGGCGGCATTGCGGGTGGTGCTGGACACCAACGTGCTGCTTTCCGGCATAGCATACCCGGCCAGCGTGCCGGGCAAGATCCTGACCGCGTGGCGACATGCTTCCATCGAGGTACTGCTATCAGACTGTATCCTCGATGAACTGCGCCGGGTACTGCCCCGTCTGGCGCACCGCCATGGGCTGACGGTGGCCGAGATGAGCGATCTGGTAGATATTCTGGCCATCCAAGCAGAACTGATCGCCCCATGGCCCGGGTTGGACCCGCACTTGCGCGACGACAAGGATCAACCGGTGCTGCACACTCTGCTGGCCGCTCTCAAGACATCTGGTGCTGATTACCTCATCACGGGAGACAAAGACCTTCTGGCGTTGGCTGATCGATATCCTATAATCACCCCAATGGAATTCTGGCGGACGCATGGGGGAGTGTAACTCCGTGAATGGGCGGTTAGCGCTGCCCTGTCGCCGTTGAGCCCTGATGGTCGGCGGTAGACTGATTGCGGTCATTCAGCAGTGGAAAGCAAATGACATCACCCGACCCACTCCGGCCATTCGTGTATCGCTAACACGCCGTCGGCACCAAGCCCAACAGCGGTTATTCAACGTTCGGCTTGAGACGCAGCTTGCCCTGGAGCGCAGCGAAAGGGTAAGCCGTCGGACTCAAAGCCATAGTTAGGCTAATTCGTTGCTGTTAGCTTTTTGCTGTTAGCTTTCTAAAACCCTTCTTTAAAACGGACATTTGGCCTCTGACGCTATCTGCTGTTGCTTCTGAGCCTAGTCGGAACGCCAATATGAGAAAAAGGATAGTGGCTAAGGGCAAGATAATACCCAACACCAGAAAGATCAGTTTCAGCAGGGGCCCAACATTTTTCGGAAATGAAAAATAGGTCGCCCAGCAGCTAATGGTACCGCCTCCGCATACACCGCACAGCATCCACAAAAGATTATCTTTAAAAGGGCTGGACTTTTGTAAGTTATCATGCAGCTCATCCCATTGAGCTTCGGGCACGATTAGGCAGTCTGGCGCTTCTGGAGATTTGTAGGATAAAGTGTCCCTAAATTCAAAATTATTTTCCGCCATTAGCACTGCCTTCTTTTTTGTCGGGGGTCACAATTCCGGCTCTAATGGCATTAATGGAAATCGTATTTCCGCAATTGGTACACTCTATAACCAAAAGCGGTATCAACGGGCCTCCAAGCACCATGTTCCCTTCATTGAACTGCCTCATTTCGTATAGCTCTGGATGAACATTCCAGTTAGTATCTCCGCATATCTGGCAATTACGCAGTCCTTTCCACTTGGTGTTGAGGTGGTCCAGAGCTTTGCGTTGTTGTTCTTCGTTAAGGGCCAAAGTTCACTCCGTATATTAATGTTTCGCAGTTGCGAAGAGCCTAACAGTAAATAATAGAGACCTATAGGTCCGGACAGTCTTTAATATAGAGACCCGCGATAACAGATACTAACCAACTGATTGTCGATACTTTATCATTTACCAGCCTCTATATCCATGTATGAAAATGGGGACACGAAGCTGGCGCCCATCCAGAGGTAGGCTAACGACTGGTCCCCGCTGCACTCCGTCCGTTCATCGGACTGATATGGAAGAAGCATCAACGACCGGATATGGCCGGTATTACCTATTCCGAACCTCGATGAGAATGACTGCTAACGCTGCATACTTGCCACTAGAGGTAAAGAGCCCGCCGAGGGGGCGGGAAATCCGCGAGACGTCAGGATGATACTATTTTTTCAGCGAACACTTCTTTGTGTTAACGGACAAAATAGTATCATCCTGCATTTTCAGTTTTGGAGTGAAGGTGTATGCTGATCCACAAATCATCAGATTAGGATACCTGATATGACTCGCCGGCGTTACGCGTTTAAGGAGCGAGGTCGGTTCGGCGCGCATGGGTGACATACCGGACATATTTTATTATGATCCCTGCTTGGTTGGTCTGCATAAGCATAAACGAGCGCTTCGTTTAATCTGAGTTCTGTCACCCTGCAATCACCTGGAGAGCAAAAATAATGAAACATATTATCCTTGTTGTCGCATTGTGTGTTCCGCTTGGGGCAAATGCCAACGTTCTGCGCAACGGATTGGATAGTCTGGGCATCTACGGGCAGATCGTCGGCACACCATCCCGTGTTACAGCCGGTAATGCCTATGGTTCGATCACCGCGTCCGGTGGCAACACCACCACTGGTGTTGGTGTTGCCTTCAACGGCGCCAATTCCGAATGGTGGTTTGCCCATCTGGGATTCGACTATGGCGTAGGGCCGGCTCTCAATGGGGGTACGTATACCATCTACAGCCCCACCGGGGTTAAGGTCGGGAGTGGTCCCAGCCCTAGTAATATAAGCGGACACTCCCTACAGTTCAATGCGCGGTTCGGTAAAGGCTTTCAGGTTGCCCAGAACGTGATCGTTGGTCCCTACATCGGCTACCAGTGTGCACAATTCACCTTATGGGTGGGGGGTCAGTCGGCAGCCTATGTAAACAATGCCCTCGGCGGGGGGGTGTATGGTGCCATCGCTCCGACCAGCCGGATTACCATCAGTGGGCATATTGGATACCTTGGGGGCATTTCCACGAACGCGCCGGGCGCAAATGTGCTGCAGGTTGGCACAAAGGCGGATTACCGTTTTGACTCGTCATGGAGCGGCTTTGTCGGCGCGTACTACGACAGGTATTCGGCTTCCGGTCGAATGGGGACGGCCTCCAGGGACATACGCGTCAATGATGTGCGCGGGATCTTCGGTTTGGCCTACCACTACTAACGAGATTTAGGCAGAGAAAAATGGATCCACCCCCGCAAGAATTAAGGGGCTCGGGTATGATCCCTGTATTGTTGGCGCGTATTTAAAACTGACCACCTGGGGAGCGATCACATTCCGCCAGTTGCGCACGGACTTGATGACCCGTGCATAGCAGCCGGTGAAGCCTTCCTTCTTGATGACTTCAAACAGCATCAGTGCGGTACGTCGGTCGCGCTTGGGCGGCCAGTTTGATCTCTAAGGCTACCCTAGCTAAGTATCTGCCCCCGTGAGGCTGAAGCATTCGTCGGCGGGCAGACCCAATTACGTTCAGTTATTGTTAAATATTACGGTAAGTATATTTAACTTTTATTTAAATTTAGTCTCCTCCACACTCCTCCTCAGTCATCGCCCCTCTGAGCGCGCCGACAGACCCGATGGAGAGCATTTTCCCCAGTGTGATATCGGGTGCGAGCCATGAGGTCTCGTGATAAACGCAATAGTAGTGTTCCAGACGATGTCTGTCTTGAATGGAGCAACGGGAGGTTTTATGTCTATTTTCAGGCAGTTGGCAAAACCCGCGGCAGATTTGAGGCTTTCGGCTTTCGAGCTTGCTCAGGACATTGATGCCCTTTCGTCAAAGGGGGTGCCGTCCCATGAAGAATTCAACGGCGCCCACGCCCGGGCGGCAGGGCACTATGTCTGCGTACGTTATCACCACGATCAAGAGCCGTCCCTTCTTAGTATCTATGAGGCTCGCCGTTACTTGGCATGGCTCCGTGCCGGTCATGTTGGAACCCACTGGAATGTGACGGATTAACCAAATGAAGTCGGGGTTGCTCTGGCAACCCCGTGGCCTGTGCTTTTTTGGGAGTCATGCCATCAAATGCGTGAGATAGAGCATGCAAAATATTCGCGTTTGAAAAACGCCATCTACAAAGATTCAAGCGTGGCCTTACTTACCCAGCACGGCAAGGAGAAAGTTGTTGCTCCTATACTGGCCGCCGCCATTGGTTGTGAGGTCGCACTGGTGACAGGCTTTGACACGGACCAACTGGGTACCTTTACCCGCGACATCCCCCGTGCCGGCACCCAGATCGAGGCGGCGCGGAAAAAGGCACGCATCGGCATGAAGTTGGCGAATTTGCCCCTGGGACTCGCTAGTGAAGGCAGCTTCGGACCGGATCCGTTTACCGGGCTGTTTTCCCTGAACATAGAAATGATGGTCTGGATCGACGATACGCTCGGAATCGAAGTGGTGGGAGTTGCCTCGGGTAGGACCAACTTCTCTCATCTGCTCGCTGCCAACTGGGAGCAGGCCGAGGCATTCGCCCGCGCGGCAGATTTTCCCGAACACGGGATCGTAGTGCGCCCGCGCCATGCCGACGACTCCCGCGTCCGCAAAGGGATTGCCGACTGGGAATCGCTGCGTGAGGCCTTTTTCTGGGCCTGTGGCGAGGCGGACAACGGCTGCGCCTTCCTGGAAACCGACATGCGTGCGCATATGAATCCCATGCGCATGGAGATGGTTGCCCAAGCCTCACGGGATCTCGCCCACAAACTTCGCACCCCATGCCCGATCTGCAATACGCCCGGTTTTCAGATCGTGGAGCGCATCCCCGGCTTGCCTTGTGAGGATTGTGACTCCCCGACACGGGACACCCGGGCGGACATCCACCGTTGTGCCAGGTGTGGCCATCAAGTCGCGCTGGAACGCCCGGAGAAGACCGCTCCAGCGGGCCACTGCGATTGGTGCAATCCGTGAATCAGAAACGGCAGACAGCCATATGTCGGCAGCCCGAGTTGAGGAGTATCCCATCATGACAACGATTACCGAGGCAGTGCGGGATGTTCCAGTAGCATGTCTGTTTCTTTTCGTTCGGAGAACAGATGATCTTGCCAACGCCTGCCAGCAGGTCGAGGCGTTTCTTGCGTTTTGTCGCAGCCGCCAAGGCGATTCCTTTGCCAATGAACGTTTCTTGGGCGTATGGGTGGATGAGCACACAGTCACCAGCCTTCCTCAAGAGTGGGTATGGCCATTGTCAGCCACTCAGACCCTTCTTCTGACGATACGGGAAACTTTTGCCTTGTGGGGTATCTGGTCAATCGCCTCGATCGAGGCGGTATGCCGGGAGACTAATGAGGGGATGGGGCTTTCCCATAATCTATTGCTTGATGCGCTGATTGCGCTTACGCAGGGAAACACCGGAACCGTTGGCGCTTATTCACCGGTTTTCGCGCGTGGCACACCCGTGGAGCAAGTGTATGCAGAGATCAATCAACTGAATCTCCGGTATCCGCTGCGGATTGCCGACCCGATTTATTGCGACCCGGATACGGGTGCTTTGTCCTTACAGGACGAATTGTCATGCCATTGAAAAAATGAACCAGGTAAAACCTGCTCCGGATGGTTATACTCCGACTTTGTGTACCAGGAGGGTAGCAATGGTGAAGCGACTCACTCTCATACGCCCCGACGATTGGCATCTCCATCTTCGGGATGGCGCGATGATGGCCGCGGTACTCCCCGACACGGCGAGGCGTTTTGCGCGCGCCATTGTCATGCCGAATCTTCAACCTCCCATCACGACAGTTGATTTGGCGCATGCCTACCGCGACCGCATCCTCGCGGCACTCCCAGCGGATATGCGCTTCGATCCGCTCATGACCCTTTATCTCACGGACAATATGCCGGTGTCCGAGATCGCGAAGGCAAAAAATAGTGGCTTTGTGCAGGCGGTCAAGTATTACCCGGCCGGCGCTACCACCCATTCCGAGCATGGCGTGACCGATCTGAAGCGTGCCTATTCGGTGCTCGCGGCGATGGAAAAGCAGGATCTGCCGTTGTTGATGCACGGCGAAGTGATCGATCCGAGCGTGGACGTGTTTGACCGTGAGGCGGTGTTCATCGACCGACACCTCATGCCGTTGACGCGCGATTTTCCCGGCCTGCGCATGGTGCTGGAGCATATTACCACACGCGCGGCGGTCGAGTTCGTTCGGCAGGCCCCCAACACCGTCGCCGCGACGATCACCGCGCATCATCTGCTGCTCAACCGCAACGCGCTGTTCGAGGGCGGGTTACAAGCACATCATTACTGTCTGCCGCTCCTGAAGCGGGAGACGCAGCGCGCAGCGCTTGTCGCCGCAGCCACGAGCGGCAACCCGAAATTTTTTCTCGGCACCGACAGCGCGCCGCATCCGCGTCAAGCCAAGGAGTCCGCCTGCGGCTGCGCTGGCATTTATACCGCACATGCGGCGATTGAGCTCTACGCAGAGATTTTTGAGCGAGCCGGTGCGCTTGACCGACTGGAGGCTTTTGCGAGCTTCCATGGACCGGATTTCTACCGGTTGCCGCGCAACCGGGATACTCTCACCCTGGAGCAGCAGAGTTGGAGGGTGCCTGAAGAACTGCATTTCGGGAAGGACACGGTCGTGCCGTTGCGCGCTGGAGAAATGATAACGTGGCGAGTGGTAGCATGAGCAGGCACCTGGCAGTGGCCCGTATTTTAACCAAAACTTCCGCTGTTTCGTTGTGGTGGACTACATGATTAGGAGAATAACGAATGTCTGACAACCGC
>JAKBXD010000105.1 GCA_021840785.1 Pseudomonadota bacterium | reverse complement strand
AGCCGCCATGCAAAAAAACGAAAGCGGCTTTGATAAGACAAGCCATCACGGCGCTATTGCCGAAATCCTGCCCAATGCAGCCAGCACCAACGCGCTCCACTCAAACATGGGGATTCTTAAGGCTACCGGGCAAAAAATCGTCCCCACCTTGATTTATACACGCCGCGATAACACCGTGAAAATTATTAAAGGCACCCCAGACAAGACGGATTTGCCTGCGGTTTTGAAGGAGATTCGCTGAGACCTCTCAGTCAAGGAGTTAAGATGTAGATCAACGGCGAGAATCAAAACTTGTTGACAGGCACACCCATTTATATAATATTGCGAATCATTCTTATTATTAATTAAACGGTGGCCCGTGCCTTTGCTTTCCCGCCCCACTACTGTGCTTCTCCTCTTCTGCGCCAACATCCTCGGATCCGCCTCCGATGCCTGGGCGGTGGATGAGCCCGCATCCCCCGGAAATGGACCGATCCTGAACATCTCCGGTATTTCGCCCAAATATTTGCCCACTTACAACTATATTGCCGATGGTCTCTCCTGGGCCGGGCACCTTGATAGCGAGGTTTCCACCAATTTTTCCGGCGGCATCAAGCAGGGCAGCGCGGGCAATATCGTCGGGCAGATAGGCGCCGGATATGACACCGGAAAGGCGGGTCTGTGGAAAGGCGGTAAATTCACCCTCTCCCTGATGGGCATTTACAACAGCGCCATTCAGCAGAACTATAGTGGCGACATCCAGACGGCCAGTAACATCTGGGCACCCGACGCGGTCCGTTTTTACGACGCCGCCTTCCGTCAGCACTGGACGGACTGGCTCAATACCCGTGTCGGTTACATGGATGTGAACTATTACTTCGATGTCACCGCCAACGCCTTGCAACTCATCAACAGCTCCTTTGGCATGGCACCGACCATGACCGTCAACGTCCCTGGTACCGCCACCTATCCTTACCCAGGCCTGGGGCTTCTGGCGGGTATCCATGGCGAGCACCTGAGTAGCAAAGTCGCACTGTTTCAAGGTGATCCTCAGCATCAGGTCTCTGCCTTTGAACGCGGCTACATGGCCTTGTGGGAAGGCGGTCTGCACTGGGGCAAAGAAGCGGAAGACGACCTTGAGGACAGCAGCGACAACTATGGTCAGTACATCCTTAAAGCAGGTGCCTGGCATTACCAGCTGTCCGACCCGGGCCGCTACGGGCTCTCCCCCACAACTTCGGGCGTCTATGCCATCGCCGAAGGGAACTGGAGCCTGCCGGGAGAACGTCGGCTGGGGGCCTTTGTTCAGATGGGTGCTGCGCCACAGGACATCAATCCAGTCCCCTGGTATCTGGGACTGGGTCTACGCCTGGGCCATCCCTTCGCCAGTCGCCCGGATGACAGCCTGTCCATCGGTATGGCGCGTACTTGGCTGCGTCCCAATCCAGCGGCAGAGAGCCTTGGCAGGGAAACCACAGCCATCCGCAATGCCGAGACGGCTTACGAACTTACCTACGTCGCGAAACTCACTGGGCACCTCAATCTGCAGCCTGATCTGCAATATATACAGCATCCCAACGGCTATTTTCCTGATGCGACCGTCGGTATGGTGCGTTTGCATGTGGAATTTTTCTGAATGCGGAGGTCGAGCCAGTGAATCCATCCCTGTTCGTGGGAGACCTTAAACTGGGCGACAGCGCCAGAGTACGCGATGTCCTCGGCGGCAGAGGCATGCAGCAACGCATGCGCATGCTCGGCATCCGCCGAGGCACCGATATCCGCGTGGTCCATGGTCCGGGCAAGCGCGGTGCGGTATTGCAGGTGGGTGGAGCACGCCTTGCACTGGGCTGGGGCGTCATCCAGCGTATTGAGGTGGAGTTTTGCCGGGGGCCGATTCCCGGAATATAGGAGAACAGGCATGAGCGCATGTCACGAAGAAAACCAGAAAACTCAAGCCACAGCGGGACTACCGATCATTGCCCTGGCAGGCAATCCGAACTGCGGTAAAACCACTCTGTTCAACCTGCTGACTGGCACCCATCAGCAGGTAGGCAACTGGCCAGGCGTTACCGTGGAGCGACGCAGCGGCAGCATGAGCCTGGACGGGCGCAAGGTCTCCGTGGTGGACCTGCCGGGTGTGTACAGCCTGCTGGGGGGAGGCGGCGAGGATCAAGCCGTGGCGCGCGATTACCTGCTCGACGGACCGGTCGATCTAATCGTCAACATTGTCGACGCCTCCAATCTCGAGCGGCATCTGACCCTGACTGCCGAATTGCTGGAAACAGGTCGCCCGATGGTTCTGGTAGTGAACATGGTTGATGAGGCCGAGGCCCAGGGACTGGGAGTGCTCACGACTGAGCTCTCCGCAGCGTTAGGTCTACCGGTGGTATCCATGGTCGCCCGCAGGGGCAAGGGACGCGGTAACCTGTTGGACAGCCTGACGCAGGCACTTAGGCAAGCACCCCACGGTACTCCGCCTCCCCATGGCCTGTTGATAGAACGGGCATTGGGTGTCCTGACCGCCTTGCTGCCGGACAGCAATCCCGTACGCCGGCGCTTCGACGCCTTGCGCCTGCTCGAAGGCAGCGCCGAACCCGCCGACTCCGGGATGGAACATACCCTGCGACAAATCATCGCGGAGGTGGAGGATGGCAGCGCTGAAACTCCTGCCGATCTGATCATGGACCAACGTTTCGGCTGGGCGCAGGAAATGGCCGCCACGGCGCTGCATCGTAACGGATATACTGGAATGCGCCAGCGGATCACCGACCTGCTGGATCATGTGGTACTGAATGACTGGTTCGGTATTCCCGTTTTTTTGCTGGTGCTCTATCTGATCTTCGTCGTCAGTTTCAGCGGCGGCAATATCTTTTTAGATTTCTTCGATCAAGCCTCCGCTGCGCTCCTGATTCACGGGGTCGGCCATGTGCTGCTGGAGACGGGACTACCCACCTGGCTGATCGCTCTCGTTGCCGGGGGCGTTGGCGGCGGACTGAATCTCGTGATTTCCTTCATTCCCCCCGTTGGCCTGACTTTCGTCTTTCTGGCCTTGCTCGACGATTCGGGTTACATGGCCCGCGCCGCCTATGCCATGGATCGTCTAATGCGTCGTCTGGGGCTGCCCGGCAACGCGCTTGTTCCCATGGTGATCGGTTTCGGCTGTAATGTACCCGCCATCATGGGATCACGCATCATCGAAGATCCGCGCGGACGTATCCTGACCGTGTTGATACAACCCTTCATGTCCTGCTCCGCACGCCTGACCATTTATATGGCCTTTGCCGTGGTGTTCTTTCGCAGCAATGGTGGACAGGTGGTCTTCGCCCTCTATGTGCTGGGTATCATCGTCGCCCTGCTAACGGCCTGGCTGCTCGGGAAAACCGCCTTGCGCGGTGAGGCGCTGCCCTTTGTCATGGAACTACCGCCCTATCGCCTGCCCGGCATCCGGAGCGTGGTGTTGCAGAGTTGGCAACGCCTGAAGGTGTTCACCTTCCGGGTAGGCCGGGTGATTGCGGTCATCGGCGTGGTGCTCTTCATTCTCCCAGGCATAGGCTGGACAGATCACGGGCTGCGCAGTACCGACATTGACCATTCCCTGCT
Organism: Pseudomonadota bacterium; assembly: GCA_021840785.1. The sequence goes on along the minus strand of JAKBXD010000105.1, from coordinate 2,978 downwards.
CGCCCAAGGCAGCCGTGCGCTGGTGCCGATTTTTGCGCCCATGGGGATTCAGCAAGGAAACTGGCCAGCCATTTCCGGGCTGATCGCAGGGGCCGCCGCCAAGGAGATCGTGATCGGCACGCTGAATGGTGTTTATCAGCGGCAGAATGCAGCCGACCTGATGGCAACCTACCGCGATCCCGACATTGCCGGGCAACTCTGGGGCGCGCTCAAGACAATCCCCACCAATACCATTACCTTTATTACCACGCTGGACGATCCTTTGGGCCTGTCCGCCATGGAATCCACCGCCTCCACCCAACAGGCCTCGGGGGCGGAAAGCGTCACCCTCCAGGCGATCGCGACCAGCTTCACCGCCCTTTCGGCATTTGCTTACCTGGTTTTTGTGCTGCTTTACGTGCCCTGCGCCAGCACCATGGGCGCGCTCCGCCGGGAGGTCGGCTGGGGTTGGATGATCTTCTCCCTGCTGTATGGCTCCAGCCTGGCCTGGGGAGCGAGCACGCTGATTTACCAAACGGGCACCTTCGCCAAACATCCGGGATCCTCTGGAGCATGGATCATAGGGGTACTGGCATCTTTTGCCTTGCTGGTCATTGGTCTGCGGCTTTATGGGCAACGCGCGGCCACCTTAGCGAAGCCCTCTCTGAACCAGAAGGCGGCGTCAGCATGAAACCTTTGTTCGCGGTTCGGGAGCTACTGCAGAGACAGGGTATGGCCAGCGCCAGCCAGATCGCAGCCGAATTAAGGCTTTCTGTCAGGCTGGTCGAGGATATGCTGACCTACTGGCAGCGCCGAGGCGCGGCAGAACTGGTACTGGTCGGAGCCCCTAAAAACTGTGGCACTCGTTGCGATTCAGGCGGATGCGGCAGTTGCAGCAGTACCCCCGCGGCCCCCATTCAGGCCTACCGCTGGCGCGACAACGCAGGAAAAGCAGCGATAGCTATCGTATCGCTTGCTCCGCTGCCACATGTGGATAGAAACATTACAGATGTCGTGCAGCTTAATCGTATTAAGGAGGATAGCCCTTTATAACTCCCATTAGACCGCATGCTCTCAACTGGCTGTTGCGCTCGATTATGTTATCTTAAAGACACTCAGGGCGGTGTTTGATCGACCATGGCGAACGAGGTGGTAGATGCGGGTAAAAGTAGCAGCCATTCAGATGGCCGTAGGGGAAGACGAGACCGACAATATCGCCAAGGCGTTGCACCAAGTAACCTCGGCGGCGGACGCGGGTGCCCAGATCATTCTCCTCCAGGAACTTTTCAGCACGCCATACTTCTGCAAAGATCAGAATCCCGACTTCCTGACCCTGGCGCAGTCCCGCGAGAGCCACCCCGCCCTGCTCGCCATGCAAAAGCTGGCGCGGGAGCGCGAGGTCGTGCTCCCGGTCAGCTTTTTTGAGCGCGCCAATAACGCCTTCTTCAACAGTCTTGTGGTTTTTGACGCCGACGGTAGTGATCTGGGGCTCTACCGCAAGGCACACATTCCGGATGGCCCCGGTTATCAGGAAAAATTCTATTTCAGTCCGGGTGATACGGGATTCCGTGTGTTTGACAGCCGTTACGGACGCCTCGGCGTCGCCATCTGCTGGGACCAATGGTTCCCGGAAGCGGCGCGGGTGATGGCGCTGCAAGGCGCAGAAATCCTGTTCTATCCAACCGCCATCGGCTCTGAACCCCAGGCTCCGGAAATCAACAGCCGCGGGCACTGGACCAGAGTTATGCAGGGCCACGCTGCTGCCAATCTGGTCCCCGTGGTGGCTGCCAACCGGGTGGGCCGAGAAATCGGCCAGGAAAGCGAGATCACCTTCTATGGCGGATCTTTCATCAGCGATGCTACCGGCGCGCTTATAGTCCACGCCGAGCAGGAGGAGACCATCCTCTACGCCGATCTCGATCTGCAAGCCCTCGCCGCACAGCGGCTGGAGTGGGGCCTCTTCCGTGATCGCCGTCCTGAACTCTATGCGCCTATCCTGACCCTGGACGGGAGTCCGCGCCATGAGTGACCCGCAGCCTCCCGTCATCGCTCTGAGCGCATACGAGCACAACGGCAAAGCCTTTTCTCTCGCCCCGCAGTATGCCGCCGCCGTCTGTCGGGCGGGCGGGTTACCCATCGTCTTCCTACCCCAGTGCCCCGAAGCCCGCATCATTTTATCGCGCTGTGATGCCTTGGTGCTCACTGGCGGCGGCGACATCTCTCCCGATTTTTATGGCGCAGCATGCGACGACAGCATCCATGCCGTGCACCCAGACCGCGACACCGCTGAGATTGCTTTGGCGCAAGAGGCCATCGCCCGGCGTATCCCGATGCTCGGCATTTGCCGCGGCCTGCAAATTATTAATGTCGCATTGGGCGGCGACCTTCTCCAGGACCTGCCCAAAAGTATTGGCACCCGCATCTGCCACCGCAATGCTGAACATAATCCCATCATGCATGAGGTCATTGTCTTGCCGGACACGTTGCTGGGGGGCATCGTCGGGCGAGATACTCTGGAGATATCCTCCTGGCATCACCAGGCCATCGCGAATATGGCCCCCACACTACGCATCAACGCTATTGCCGAGGATGGCATCATTGAAGCAGTGGATATGCCCGGCAATCCGGACATCTTCGCCGTCCAATGGCACCCGGAACATACAGCCGCCGGTGACCCGCACCAGCAGGCCCTGTTTAACTGGCTGGTACAGCGCGCTACCCGGCGCATGGCACGCGCAACAGCACACGGCGAGACAAAAAGGCCTAGCGGGAGGAAGGATGCTCGGAAGGCTGCAAACGCTGTTGCAGCCAAGCCAGCGCCGCGGGAACCAGCGAAATCACAATGATGGCGACGATCACTATATTCAGGTGACTTTTAACCCAGGGAAAACGCCCGAGGAAATAACCGGCACCCAGCAAGCCCCCCACCCACAGGAAAGCGCCCATCAGATTGAAGCCAAAGAAGCGACGATACGGCATAGTGGCAATACCTGCCACAA